>NZ_JBQCWZ010000026.1:0-32470 GCF_051956895.1 Neisseria sp. P0021.S006 | reverse complement strand
TTCAATGAAATCGACAGCTACAACGAAGTAGCCGAGAAAGTGAATGTTTAATATAGCAAGGTAAACCGATTTTCAGACGGCCTTAAATAATAAAGGCCGTCTGAAACGGAAAAATAAAGGGCGTGTTCATCACGTCCTTTTTATTTTTAGTTTAATAAAAGGCCGTCTGAAAGATAAGTTTCAGACGGCCTTTGCTTAGGATAAATAATCAGAAAACCGATTAATCAGCGTTGTTTACTTTACGCCAAAACCAGGTTGGAGCAGGGCGCAAGGCTGACGCTCGTGACGGCTGCGGCGTGTTCTGCCGGCAATTTTGCCGCAGACAATACCCGGATCGTTTTTCTCTTCTGCTTTTTTTGAGCTTTTATCTGATTTATTCGCGTATTCGTTGCGTTTGTTTCTATCTTCGCGGCGAGAGCGGCTGTCGTTGTGCTGAACCGGTTGTGCTTCAGCTTCATCTTGATTGTCGTTGCCCCACCAATACGGCTCAAAGCCTTCGATGCGTTCCACATTCAAATCGCTGCCGGTCAGCTCTTTAATGGATTCAAACATTTTCTGTTCGGTTTTATCCATCAAGGAAATGGCAACGCCGTCGGCACCGGCCCGGCCGGTGCGTCCGATGCGGTGGACGTAGTCTTCAGGTTGGGTTGGCAGCTCGTAGTTGATGACAAAAGGCAACTCGGCAATATCCAAACCGCGCGCAGCAACATCGGTGGCAACCAAAACGCGTAATGTGCCTTCTTTAAAGGCGTTGAGGGTTTCCAGTCGGCTTTGTTGGGATTTGTCGCCGTGGATGGATTGAGCGGCAATGTTGCGGCGGACGAGGTCGCGGGTAACTTGATCGACGCTTTGTTTGGTTTTGCAGAATACAATGACTTGATTCATATGCAAATCAACAATCAGACGTTCGAGCAGGTTGCGCTTTTTGAGTGCATCAACGGCGATGATGTGTTGCTCGACATTGGCGTTGGTGGTATTTTGCGCAGCCACTTCAACCATTTCGGGCGTGTGCATAAAATCTTGCGCAAGTTTGCGGATAGGCGGTGAGAAAGTGGCGGAAAAGAGCAGGGTTTGTCGCTGTTTGGGCAACATCTGCATGATTTTGCGGATATCGTCGATGAAACCCATATCAAGCATACGGTCGGCTTCATCGAGTACGACGATTTCAACTTTGTTTAAATTAATGTTTTTTTGTTTGACGTGGTCGAGCAGTCGGCCAACCGTAGCGACAACGATTTCACAACCAGCGCGCAAGTCGGCAGTTTGTTTGTCCATATTGACGCCGCCGAAGAGGACGGTATGGCGCAAAGGAAGATTTTTAATGTATGCCTGCACGTTTTGATCGATTTGATCGGCCAGTTCGCGGGTAGGGGTTAATACCAACATGCGGACAGGGTGCATGGCAGGGGAGGTGCTGGATGTGGCGTAGCGTTTCAGGCGTTCGAGGCTGGGCAGCATAAAGGCGGCGGTTTTACCTGTGCCGGTTTGTGCTGCGGCCAAAAGATCGTGTCCTGCCAAGGCTTTAGGAATCGCTGCGGCTTGGATAGGCGTCGGGTTTTCATACCCTTGATCGGTCAGGGCAGAGACTAATTCGCTGCCTAAACCGAGTGAAGAGAAAGGATTCATGATGGTGGCTTTCTGTTCAGACGGCTTTTTGAATGGTGAGGCCGTCTGAAAAATCTGATTCTGAAATGGATAAACCGCAGTATGATTTTGATTCTGCGGTTTGAAAAAAATGGGGAGCGGAATAATCCGTCAAGTAGCCCATTATGCCATAAAAAGATGGACTCCCCAAATGATGGTTGCGGCTAGAATTGACCAAGTTTTGATATTTTTACAGTTCAAAAACAGAAAAATTTACTGGCCTGCAAGGTTTTGAGTTTATTGAGGATTAAGCATTTGTCTTAACGTCAATAGAATTAATTTATCAAAAACTTACAGGCTGAAATGAAACTAAATTGTACTCACGTACTCAATATTGAGGTGCAGAGCTTGTTTTGTAGCCTGTATCTCCCGTTTAACGGTAAACCATAAAATCAAAATTTAGGAATATACAATTATGAAAACTTTATTGATCGCTCTTGCAACCGGTAGCCTGATGTTGGCAGCTTGTTCTTCTTCCAAACCTGCTGAAGAAGCGGCAGCGCCACGCGTCACTGTTGAAGAAGCAATGACCCAATGCCAACAGGCATCTGGTGAAAATGCTGACCGCGCTGTGTTTGACGCCTGCATGAAAGACAAAGGCTATCAACGTACCGCTGAATCAGCTGCTTCCGAGCCTGCTGCCTCTGAACCTGTAGCAGCGCCTGAGGCTGTTACTCCTGAAGCTGCCGCATCCGAGCCTGCTGCTAAAGCCGCTCCTGCAAAAAAAGCTGCTAAAAAAGCAAAAAAATAAGCTTCATAAAATTCAAGGAAGTCACTCTCATCAATACTCCGGATGAAGACAGACTTAGAGCAACTTGAAAACAAAGGCCGTCTGAATATGTTTCAGACGGCCTTTGTTTTTTTATGTATAAGGGCATTATTAGGAAATATGGTTTTGGTTTTATTAAGAAAATAAAAAAGACGTGTAACGGGTACACGTCTTTTTCGGAGAATAAACCTTATTGCTTATATTCGCTGCCGTCTTCACGGAAAAGTTTTGGCTGTTCGCCTTTTTCCACGACCTCTTTATTGATGACGACTTTTGCTACGTCTTTCAAATCTGGTAGAGTGTACATGGTGTCTAAGAGGCAACGTTCGACGATAGAGCGCAGGCCGCGCGCACCTGTTTTGCGTTCCATTGCTAGTTTGGCGATGCTGCGCAAAGCATCTTCTTCAAACTCAAGGCCGACATCTTCCATTTCAAACAAGGTTTGATATTGTTTGACCAAGGCATTTTTCGGCTCGGTCAAAATGTTGACTAAAGCATCTTCGTCCAATTCTGTCAATGTAGCAATCACGGGCAGACGGCCGATAAGCTCGGGAATTAAACCGAATTTAATCAAATCTTCAGGCTCGACTGTCTCAAACAGAGCTGAAATATCGGCGTTTTCATCTTTACTGTGCACCGCCGCACCAAAGCCGATACCGCCTTTTTCAGTACGTTGACGGATGACTTTTTCCAAGCCGGCAAATGCGCCACCACAAATAAAGAGGATGTTGGTGGTATCAACGTTGATGAATTCTTGGTTCGGATGTTTGCGGCCGCCTTGAGGGGGAACGCTGGCTACCGTGCCTTCAATCAGTTTCAGCAAGGCTTGTTGCACGCCTTCGCCAGATACGTCGCGCGTAATGGACGGATTGTCGCTTTTGCGTGAAATTTTATCGATTTCATCGATATAAACGATGCCGCGCTGGGCTTTTTCAACGTCAAAATCACATTTACCCAAAAGTTTGGTGATGATTTGTTCGACGTCTTCACCGACATAACCGGCTTCGGTTAAAGTTGTGGCATCCGCCATGACAAAAGGTACATCCAGTTTGCGCGCCAAAGATTGCGCCAACAAGGTTTTACCTGAGCCGGTAGGGCCGATGAGCAGGATGTTGGATTTGGACAATTCAACCTTGCCCTCTGCTTTTGGATGGCGCAGGCGTTTGTAGTGGTTGTAAACCGATACTGCCAACGCTTTTTTTGCGTGTTCCTGACCGATAACGTGGTCGTTGAGGTTGGCAACGATTTCGGCCGGGGTAGGCAGTTTTTTCTCGGTGTTTTCTTCTTTTGCTTTGGCAAGCTCGTTTTCAATTTCGCCGGATTCGTTGTCTTGCAGCATCATGCCGCAAGTTTCTACACATTCGTTGCAGATGAAGGCGTGTTCGCCTTCGATCAGATTTTTAACGTCGTTTTCGGACTTCCCGCAAAATGAACAGGTGCGTTTTTCTTCAGACATAATAATTTCTTCGTATGGTTGTATGGAGGCTGTGTTGTAAAGGGGGAACAGATATTTCGGGCGTATTGCCGGATTGAGGGAATGCCTCTGACAAGGGAGCCTAAGTATAATGACTATCTTGTGTTTTTTCAAATCAGAGCAGGCATTGCGCCGTATCGTCTAAGAAACAGATGAGGGCGCTGGATTTGAATATCTCGCAAACAAACGCAAAGTTTTCTCAACTCGCTTTACAATTAGCGAAAAATTTAACAGAATGTTGAATTAAATGTATTTTTTTGAATTGGCAGATATGAAATTCTATAAAACTTTAGGAATGGTATGGACAGGTGTGGCATTGGCTTTTGCTTCCGCGCCTGCCGTTGCCGATGATATGGATGTATTGGGACAATTTTTGGAGCAAAATTTCCCAGTGCAAAATGACCCGATGGAAGCTTTTGCGTTGAGTCATGCCGACCAAGTCGAAGCTCAAGCCGCTTTGGCCGGTCCTCTGCTTTCTTCGCAATCTGCTTTGATTTTCAATAATAAAACCGGTGAAGTGCTGTATCAGAAAAACCCTGATCGTGTCATGCCGATTGCTTCTATTTCCAAATTGATGAGTGCGATGGTGGTTTTGGATGCGCATCTGGATATGAACGAGCCGATCACGATTACCGAGGCTGAAATCGACCGTCTGAAAGGTACGGGCAGCCGCTTGAGCATCGGCACGACGCTGACACGCGGCGAATTGTTGCATTTGAGCCTGATGAGCAGTGAGAACCGTGCCACTCATGCATTGGGCCGTACTTATCCGGGCGGTATGAGCGCGTTTGTTGCGGCAATGAATGCCAAAGCGCAAAGCCTGGGTATGACCAGCAGCCGTTTCTATGAGCCTACCGGTTTGAATTTCCAAAACGTTTCAACTGCGCGTGATTTGAACCGCATGGTTGCGGCAGCCAGCAAATATCCGCTGATCCGTAAAAATTCGACTTCAAATTACGGCTCGGTTTGGACGGCAAACGGTCGTCAAAACTACAAAAACTCCAATGCCTTGGTGCGTGAGGGCAGCTGGAATATTGAATTGCAGAAAACAGGCTATATTCGTGAAGCAGGACGTTCTATGGTGGTTAAGGCCAATGTGCAGAATCAGCCGATTACCATTGTGTTGCTCAACTCTCCGTCTTCCACAACCCGCGTGAACGATGCGCGTAAGATTGAGTCTTGGATGCTGCAGCGCCGTTCTTAAATATTACGCTTAAAGGCCGTCTGAAACCGTTCAGACGGCCTTTTGTGTAAAGTGTATTAAATTTGGGTACAATGTCGTTACATTAACTTAAAAACACAGAGAGAAAACATGTTGAAAAAATGGAATAAAAAATATTGGGCCGGCATGGGCGTGATTTTGGCGTTGACCGGCTGTACTTCTGTAGCGGATATGGTTGGCTACGATACTGCGACTTTAAATGAAGACGCGGCTAAAAGTTATTCACAAGTCATTCAAAAAGCGCGTGGTCAAAAAGCTTTGGATGTTTCCTCTCCAACTGCTCAACGTGTTCAACGTGTGTTTGCACGTCTGCGTCCTCATGCTGAGCGCGCTAACAAAACCGGCGTGCCTTTCAATTGGCAGATGAACGTTATCCGTAGTGATGAAATGAACGCATGGGCGATGCCGGGCGGTAAAATGGCCGTGTACACCGGCATAGTAGAAAAATTGAAGCTGACGGATGCTGAAATTGCCGCCGTTGTCGGCCATGAAATGACCCATGCTCTGTTGGAACACAGCAAAAAAGCTTTGGGCGGACAAGTGTTGACCGGCTTGGGCGGTTCGATTTTGGCCAGCTCAACCGGTGTGGATGGTGATTTGGTTGGCTTGGGTGCAGATTTATTGGCAACCAAACCGTTCTCGCGCCATCAGGAAAGCGAAGCGGATGCCGGCGGTGTGCGTTTGATGGCTGAAGCAGGCTACAACCCTGAGGCTGCGGTAAGCGTGTGGGAAAAAATGAACAAAGTACAGGGCGGCAGCTCATTGTCTATTTTGTCGACCCACCCGACCAATCAGGCGCGTATCAATGCAATCCGCAAAATGTTGCCTGAAGTAATGCCGATTTATCAGAAGAACAAACGTTAATTCGACGTATTGATGATTTTGCCGGTTTGAACGGATGATTCAAACCGGCAAAGTTTTAGGTTTCAGTCTGACAGTTTTGCAAATTTATCCCAATTTGCCTGAACGTAGGCTGCTGCGGTTTCCAAGTCTTCGTCGGCAACGTCATAATAATCGCCGTCAAGTTCTTCAAAATCGGGAAAAGCTTTGCGGATTTCGTCGAAATCCCTTTGTTCGTCTGCCATTTTTTCAATGGCTTCGCCGTGTTTTTCGTACAGGGCTTTGGCTTTGTCTAAGATTTTCGGTATCGGCTTGATGCGCCAGCGGCGCAGGCTGTCGGCAACCGGGTTGCCGAAGATGTATTCTCCGTATCCTGAAGCGATAAGCTGTACGAAGCCGCCTTCTTGAACCTGGCTGTCGAGGTAGCAAAGGGCGGTCAATGTATGCTGTTCGTCGTTGAGACCGGACATTTCCTCGTCGCCTGCCTGTTCGGTGTGGTCCAAATAGGCTGCGCTGAGTGTATAAAGAAATGAAGCGGAATCGGAAGTATCGAAATCTTGAATGCTAAGCAGGGTGGTCATCATCATCAAAGGCCGTCTGAAAAAAGTGATTATATAATGTTTCAGTCTGAACCTAGCGGCCGTTTTGCTTTACAATATCGGAAGATAAGAAAACATAGTGAGGAACCAAACCATGAGTACACAATCTGAAAAAAACGTTGTAGTCATCAAGCCGCAGGATTTGCCGCTGCATTGCTCCGGCCCTAATCATGAGACATGGAACGGCCATCCGCGCGTGTTCTTGCCGATTCAGTCCAACAGTGAGATTGAATGCCCGTATTGCAGCACTTATTACCGTCTTGATGGCGAGATTCCGCATCACCATTACTAATCTATGCCTATGTTGAACAAAATCATCTGCGCCTTGTGCCTGAGTTTGTGCGCTGCATGCGGCTCGTATAAGGCCGTGCGCCCTGATGCGCCGTTACCGGTCATTGCACAGGCGCAGACGTATTCTGTCCGTTATCAATCCGCACAAGGTCGGACGATTACTGCAATTTATATCAACAGCCACAGCCCGATGATGGTTGAGCTGCGTGAAGGCAATACGGTTGAGAAACTGGTGCAAGTCCGCTTGCGCAGTCAGGGCGTCGAGTACGCCAATCCAAGCTCGCGTTGGCAGATTGGCGATGGGTTTGCCGTATTGATTCGAGGCGGAAAAGAAGTTGTATTTAAAGAGATTGTGGAATAGGGCGGTTTAGCCGTTTGCCAAATATTTGATTAAAGGTTTGGGCAAACCATAATCTGCCAAATGTTCCGATGATACCCAAAGGCCGTCTGAAAGATGTTCAGACGGCCTTTGTTGCGTCTGAAAAGGGGTAATCATCAATAAGCGGTGGGTCAGGCGGTGGGTAAACGTGGTTTGTTCTTCAAGGCCGTCTGAAACAATGCCGAAGCGTTCGGCGTAAGCATACAAATCGTCTAATTTTTCAAAACAGGGTACGCAATACAGACCGCCCCAAATGCCTTTGGCAGGGCGTTTTTCAAGCAATAATGCGCCGTCTTGGTTACGAATAATCAGCCAGTAAAGCGGCAGGGTATGTACTTCAAGGGTGATTTTTTTGCGCGGCAGCTCGTCAATACGGTTTTGTTTTTTTGCTTCGCAGATGTCTGCCATAGGGCATTGATGACACAAAGGTTTTGTCCGTTTGCATACTGTTGCGCCCAAGTCCATCAAGCCTTGCGTGTAGGCAGGCATATCGGCGTTTTCAGACGGCAGCAGGCTTTCGGCGAGCGACCAGAGCGAGTTTTCAAATTTTTTGTCTTGCGGATTGCCGTCTTGGGCAAAAACACGGCAGAGAACGCGTTTGACATTTCCGTCCAAGATGGTTTCGCGGCGGTTGAAGGCGAAGGCAGAAATGGCGGCGGCTGTACTTCTGCCTACGCCGCAGAGCGTTTCCAAGTCTTTGCGCTCGGAAGGAAAGATACCGCCGGATTGTTCGACGACTTGTTGCGCGGCTTTGTGCAGGTTGCGTGCGCGGCTGTAATAGCCCAAGCCTGCCCATAAAGATAAAACCTCGTCTTGCGGCGCGGCGGCAAGAGATTGCACAGTTGGGAATTTGGCTAAGAAACGCGGATAGTAGTCCAATACGGTGGCAACCTGCGTTTGCTGGAGCATGATTTCTGAAAGCCAGACGGAATAAGGATCTTTGACCTGCCAAGGCAAGTCGTGACGGCCGTGTTGCCGTTGCCAATCAATGAGTCGGCGTGCGAATGATGTGGGTATGTTCATTAATATTTACCTTTTAATTATTTATTTTTAAAACAATACGTTATATCATAATATTATAAATAATAATCAGAATTGACTTATCTGGTGGAGGGGTATATAAATATAGTTAACGTGGATTTACGCAGTATTGTTAAAGTTTATTAACCGCTCAAGGAGATTCACATGAAAGCAATGGTTTATCACGGCGCAAACGACATCCGTTTTGAAGAAAAGCCCCGCCCTCAAATTATCGATCCGACCGATGCAGTCGTCAAAATTGTTAAAACCACGATTTGCGGTACTGACTTGGGTATTTGGAAAGGGAAAAACCCTGAAGTTGCCGACGGTCGTATCCTCGGTCATGAGGGCATCGGTATTGTAGAAGAAGTCGGCGATGCTGTAAAAAACATCAAAGTCGGTGATAAAGTCATTATTTCATGTGTCAGCAAATGCTGTACTTGCGACAACTGTAAAATCCAACTTTATTCACACTGCCGCAACGGTGGTTGGATCTTGGGTTATATGATTGACGGTACTCAGGCCGAATACGTCCGTACGCCTTATGCCGACAACAGCTTGGTTCCGCTGCCTGACAACGTCAACGAAGAAGTTGCCTTGCTGTTGAGCGATGCTTTGCCGACCGCCCACGAAATCGGCGTGCAATATGGCGATGTGAAACCCGGCGATACCGTATTCATCGCAGGCGCAGGCCCTGTTGGTATGTCTGCGTTGTTGACTGCGCAACTGTATAGCCCTGCCGCCATCATTGTTTGCGATATGGACGAAAACCGCTTGAAACTGGCGAAAGAATTGGGCGCGACCCATACCATCAACCCTGCTTCCGGCGATGTGAGCAAGCAAGTTGCCGCTATCGTCGGCGAAGATGGCGTAGATTGCGCCATCGAAGCGGTCGGTATCCCTGCGACTTGGAATATGTGCCAAGACATCGTGAAACCTGGCGGCCATATTGCTGTGGTTGGTGTACATGGTCAATCCGTTGATTTTAAACTGGAAAAACTGTGGATTAAAAACCTTGCCATTACTACCGGCCTGGTTAACGCCAATACTACCGAAATGCTGATGAAAGCCATTTCCAGCAGCTCAGTGGATTACACCAAGATGATGACCCACCATTTCAAATTCAGCGAATTGGAAAAAGCTTACGATGTATTCAAACACGCTGCTGAAAACCAAGCCATGAAAGTGGTTTTGGAAGCGGATTGATTTGAAAATCACTTAATATGCCGTTAATTAAAGGCCGTCTGAACATTCAGACGGCCTTTTTGTATGGTTTTATTTTTTCTTCTTCAACCAAACGCCGCTTTCGATATGGTGGGTAAATGGGAATTGGTCGAACAGGGCGGCGCGTTCGATGGTATGGGTTTGACAGAGCGTGTCGAGGTTGGTGCGCAGGGTCTCAGGATTGCAGGAAATATAGAGGACGTTGTCGAATTGGGCAACTAATTTGAGCGTCTCATCATCAACACCAGCGCGTGGAGGATCAACGAAAATGGTTGAAAAATCATAGTTTTTCAAGTCGACGCCTTGTTCTTGCAGGCGGCGGAATTCACGGTTTTGCGTGTAGGCCTCGGTAAATTCTTCCGCAGACAGACGAGCGATTTTGAGATTGGTAATTTGGTTGGCTTCAATATTCCATTGGGCGGCGTTGACGGAAGTTTTGGAAACTTCGGTTGCCAGCACCTGATTGAAATGTTGCGAAAGCGGCAGGGTGAAATTGCCGTTACCGCAGTACAGCTCAAGCAGGTCTTTGCCTAAGTTTTGCGCGGCATCACACGCCCAAGTCAGCATTTTTTGGCACACTTGGGCATTGGGTTGGGTAAAGCTGCCCTCGATTTGACGATAGCGGAAGGTCTTGCCGTTGACTTCCAATGCTTCGGTCACAAAATCTTGGCTCAATACGATTTTTTGTCCGCGGCTGCGGCCGATGATATGAATGCCCAAATTGTGCGCCAGCTCTTGCGCGGCTTGTTGCCATGCGTCGTTCAGCTTCTTGTGGTAAATCATGGTCACCAGCATTTCGCCGCTTAAAGTGGATAAAAATTCGACGGCGTACCAGCGGTTTTTCAGTTCGGGATGATTGGACGCGGCTTCAATCAGTTTCGGCATCAAGGCATTGATGGATTTGGACGCGGCAGGAAATTGGTCGCAACGGATCAGGCTTGCCCCACTTGCCTTTTGCCCGCGCTCAAACATGGCATAAAACATTTCGCCGCCTTCATGCCAGATGCGGAACTCGGCACGCATTCTGTAATGCTGTTCCGGAGATTCAAAGACTTCGATTTCAGGAAAATCCAGTCCTTGGAAAAGTTGCTGAAGATATTGCTTTTTGTCGGCTAGTTGTTGCTGGTAGGCAGTCATTGGGGCAGTCTTTCAGAAAATAATGGCGAATTATAATATAGTTGGCGCAAATATACGAAAGGCCGTCTGAAACATCGGTTTCAGACGGCCTTTGATTTCAAAGCATCAGCTTGTCAATCAGCCTTGCATTTGTTTGGCTTGAACGGCAGTCAGGGCGATGGTGAAGACGATGTCTTCAATCAATGCGCCGCGGGACAAGTCGTTAACCGGTTTACGCAAACCTTGCAACAACGGGCCTACGCTCAGGACGTTGGCGCTGCGTTGTACGGCTTTGTAAGTACAGTTGCCGGTATTGAGGTCTGGGAAAACTAAAACGGTTGCTTGACCGGCAACAGCGCTGCCCGGAGCTTTGGATTGGCCGATAGATGGAACGGTAGCCGCATCGTATTGCAACGGGCCTTCGATGGCCAAATCAGGGCGTTTTTCATTAGCCAGTTTGGTTGCTTCTATCACTGCATCGACATCAGGGCCGCTGCCTGAGTTGATGGTAGAGTAGGAAATCATGGCCACTTTGGGATCGATACCGAAGGCTTTGGCGCTGTCGGCAGATTGGATGGCGATGTCGGCCAGTTGTTCCGGAGTTGGGTTCGGGTTAACCGCGCAGTCGCCGAATGCCAAAACTTGGTTAGGCAGCAACATGAAGAATACGCTGGATACAAGGCTTGCACCCGGAGCGGTTTTAATCAGTTGCAGGGCAGGGCGGATGGTGTTGGCAGTAGTGTGGACTGCGCCGGAAACCAAACCGTCTACGTCGTTTTGAGCCATCATCATGGTACCCAGTACGACGGTGTCTTGCAGCTGTTTGCGTGCATCTTCAGGAGTCAGGCCTTTGGATTTGCGCAATTCGCACATTGGTTCAACGTATTGTTCAACCAAAGTAGCTGGATCAATGATTTCCAAAGAATCGGGCAGGGAGATGCCGCGTTCTTTCGCTACGGCTTCAACTTCTTCGCGGGTCGCCAACAGTACGCAACGGGCGATGCCTTTTTCGTGACAGATAGCGGCAGCGGCGACGGTGCGTGGTTCTGCGCCTTCAGGCAGGACGATGCGCATATCGGCTTTGCGTGCGAAATCGATCAGGTTGTAACGGAATTGGGCTGGAGACAGGCGTTTGGCTTCGCGTTTGGCCAAAGCGGATACGTCTTGCAGTTTGTCGCTGGAGCCGAAGAAAGTCAGGCCGGTTTGCTCGGCAACTTGTGCGCCTAAAGCAGCGGCTGCGCCGTCAATGATAAAGCCTTCCAATAAGCCCGGGGAGTTGGTGTAGAGCTGTTTGGTGAGGTTTAATTGTTGGGCAACGGCGGCTGCGTCGGAGTTGTCGGATTTCAGCGCCAATACAACGCCTGCGTCCAAAGACAACGCCAATTCGACGTTTTTGCCTGCCAAGAACAATTTGTCCGCATCAGGAGTGATGCCTTCGATAACGAGGTTATCTGCGTTCAATGCTGCAACTTTACCGACAAGCGCGTCGAACCAGTCGTCGCTTTTGCCTTGAGCCAACAGGGTTTCTGTAGTGGAGTCAACGGCTTGGAAAACTTGCGCATTCAATGCCGCTGCAAATGCTTTTGCCGCTGCATCGGCGCTCAGGCCGGTAGATACCGGTGCGATCAGGATTTTTGCCATTTTGTGTCCTCTCTTTCGGTGATTGTAGAAGAGTGTTGCTGTTGTGCAGCTGGTGCTGCATTTTATCACTTTGGGATAACATATACACGGTCATATTGACATATGTCATCAGGCCGTCTGAAAAGTATAAACGCAATGGACCAAATCCATCAATCCCCCATTGCCGCCAAAAGCTCGGCTTGATGCTCGGCAATCAGGGCATTGGTGATTTCTTCCAAATCGCCGTCCATCACAAAATCCAGTTTGTGCAGGGTAAGGTTGATGCGGTGGTCGGTCACGCGGCCTTGCGGGTAGTTGTAGGTGCGGATGCGTTCGCTGCGGTCGCCGCTGCCGATCAGGGATTTGCGTTCGGCGGCTTCTTTGGCTTGGGCTTCGCGTTTTTGCGCGTCGTTTAAGCGGGCGGCGAGGACTTTCATCGCCTGCGCTTTGTTGGCGTGTTGGCTGCGGCCGTCTTGGCATTCGACTACCATGCCTGTCGGTAAGTGGGTAATGCGGACGGCGGAGTCGGTTTTGTTGATGTGCTGACCGCCCGCGCCGGATGCGCGGAAGGTGTCGATGCGCAGGTCGGCGGGGTTCAGTTCAATGTCTTCCAGTTCGTCCGCTTCGGGCATGACGGCAACGGTACAGGCGGAGGTGTGGATGCGGCCTTGGCTTTCGGTAGCAGGGACGCGTTGCACGCGGTGGCCGCCCGATTCAAATTTCAGACGGCTGTACGCGCCTAAGCCGATAATGCGGGCGATGACTTCTTTATAGCCGCCCAATTCGCTTTCGTTGGCGGAAACGATTTCAACCTGCCAGCGATTGCGCTCGGCGTAGCGGCTGTACATACGCAGCAAATCGCCTGCAAACAGAGCAGCTTCGTCGCCGCCGGTACCGGCACGTACCTCGATAAAGATGTTTTTATCGTCGTCGGCATCTTTTGGCAGTAGTAGTTTTTGCAATTCGGTATCGAGTTTGTCGATTTTGGCTTTGGCCGTTTCAATTTCTTCGGCAGCAAAGTCTTTCATTTCAGGGTCGGACAGCATTTCTTCGGCATCTGCCAAGTCGCTTTGCGCCAGCTGATAGTTTTGGAAGACTTCGACGACGGGCGTCAATTCGGCGTGTTCGCGCGTGAGTTTGCGGTAGTTGTCCATATCGGACGTGGCTTCAGGCTGTCCGAGCAAATGTGTGACTTCTTCTAGTCGGTCGCTGAGTTGTTGTAGTTTTTCTAAGATAGACGGCTTCATAAATTTTCCAAAATACGGATGCCGTCGGGTGGTCTGCAACGGCGAAATAAGGCGTTATTATAATGGGTTTGAATGAAAATTCAAAAAGATATGATGGATTGGAAAGGCCGTCTGAAACCTGTTTTTAAGTTTCAGACGGCCTTTTTTATATGGGCTTATTTAGGCGCAGCCAAGATGCCTGTTTGGTTCAGTAGGAATAAAACGGTAAAGCCGGTCAAATAAATCAAACCAATAATGGCGAGGAAGTTCATCCCCATGGTCAGTTTGTGGCGTTTGTCGCCTTTAACGAGGCGGTAGTTCAGCCAAGCGAATACAGGGGCGGCAACGAAGGCGGTAATCATGGCAAATTTGAGCAGTTCCGCCATTGCGCTGTTGAACCAGAAAATCACGGCCAAGCCTGAGCCTGCAACCCAGACGTTCCAAGCAAACAATTCGGCATTGCCGGTTTTGTCTTTGCCGCGCAGCAGGCGTACCGGTTCGGCAATCGCACGTGCGTAGCCGTCCACTACGGTAATGGTGGTGCCGTACATACAGGCGAAGGCGATAAATGCCACCAGCGGACGAGACCAGTCGCCGATGGTCACGGCGTACATATTAATCAGTTGGCCAACATATTTGCCGCCCGCCATTTGCACTTCCTCTCCGTTGCCGTATTGTACATATGCACCCAAGGCGAGGAAAACGACCGCCAAAATCGCGCTGGTGATATAGCCGACGTTGAAGTCGAAAATGCCGTCGCGGTAGCTGGAAGGGTTGATGCGTTGTTTTTCGGTAACCCACAAAGAGTTGATGGCGGAAATTTCAATCGGTGCAGGCATCCAGCCCATCAGTGCGATGAGGAAGCCCAAGCCTGCCAGTGTCCACGGGGTAGGCTCGATAAAGTCGGGTTTCATCTGCATGCCGCGAGACATGGCCACGGCGGCTGCGGCGACGGTGGCAATGGTCAGGCTGACGATGATGATTTTGGAAACGTTGTCCAATGCTTTATAGCGGCCGCTTGCCAAAATCAGCAGGCAGGAAACCATAATCATGACGGACACCATGCCGGCATCGAAAGTCAGCGATGGGATCGCCATTTTGACGATGGCGGCGGTAACGATGGCGACTGCACCGGCATTAATCGTTGCCGATGCAATACACAAAATCAAAAATACCCACAAATAAACGCGGCTTTTTTCGGCATAGCCCTCAATCAGGCTTTTGCCCGTGTCCAGCGTGTAATGTGCGCTGAAGCGGAAAAAAGGGTATTTGAACAGGTTGGTCAGAATGATAATCAGCGCAAGCTGCCAGCCGTAAAGTGCGCCTGCCTGCGTGGAGGCAATCAGGTGCGAGCCGCCGACTGCCGCCGAAGCCATCATGATACCCGGGCCGAGAGCATTGATTTTGCTCTTCCAGGTGGAAGCGTGTGTATGTTGTTCAGCCATAATTAGTTTCCGCCTTTTTCAGACGGCCTTATTATCAATAAAAAGCATATTTTAACGTAAATAAAAAGTTTGCCCAATAATATGCGTAATACTTTTTATCAATCAAAAGGAAAATACGGTGTTAAAAAGCCGAGATGACGGAGTGAACGATATTTTGTGCCAAAAACATTTTTCCAGACGGCCTTGTATCGCTTTTTATTCATGAACATGGGGTAGGGAGGGCTGAGTGTGTCCGTTTGGAAACGGAACGGCCGGGCGAGGCTTTTTGATGCCTTGAGGTCGGCATATTAAGGGGAAATATGGAGCAGGGAATCCACGTTTTGCTCGGTTGCTTCAGCCAGTTGTGCCAGCGGTACGCCGCGTAGTTCGGCGGCAATTTCGGCGATACGGCGGATGTTGGCCGGGGTATTGGTTTCGTGGCCGAGCATAAAGGGGCTGTCGGTTTCGAGAACAAAATCCGTGTCATCTAAGGCTTGTAAGGCGGCACGGACTTTTTTGGCATTGGGATTGAGCAGCAGCGAGCCTATGCCGATTTTGAAGCCGAGTTTCACCAAAATCCGCGCTTCTTCTACGCTGCCGGAGAAGGCGTGGACGATACCGCCTTGCGTGAAACCGGCAGTTTTGACGGCGGCGGCAATGGCGGCGGCGGCTTTCAGATTATGAATGATGACGCGGCGGTTGAGGTGTTGGGCGAGGATAAGTTGGCGGATAAAGACGTCGGTTTGTGTGTCGCGTTGCGCTTGGGTTTGCTCTTTGCCATAAAAATCCAAGCCGATTTCGCCAACCCATGCTTGCGGATGCCGGATTAATTCTTTCTCTAACTCTTGGAATGCCGCTTCGTTGAGGCCGTCTGAAAACCACGGATGAATGCCCAAAGCGATATGGATGTTTTCAGACAGCCTTTCCAACTGCGCAACGGAGTGCCAATCCTTGGGGGACGTAGCCGGTACGATGAAACGCGCCACGCCGGCGGCTTGCGCTTCGGCAAGCACGGCAGGCAGCGTGTTGGCAAGTTTAGGGTCGGCAAGATGACAGTGGGTGTCGGTGAAAGTCATGTTAAATGGCGGTTTACAGCAGATTTAATTGTCGCAATTCTTGTTGCACCTTATCCGCATTCCAGTCATGGGATACGGCAAGGGTCATCAGCGCAGTGGCGGTTTCGAGATTGCATTTGCCACCGTTGATGATACCTGCCTGACGCAAAGCATCGCCTTGGGCATAGACGGCAGCGGCGCAACCTTGCGGTACTTGGCTGATGTTGAGCAGCAATTTGCCTTGTTGCGTAAAGGCTTGGACAGCTCGGACAAACGCATCGTTGCTCGGCGCATTGCCGTGGCCGTAGCTTTGCAGAATCAGGGCTTGGGCGCAAAGGTGGGGCAGGTCGTCTGAAAGTTCTTGCGCGGCATAACCGGGAATCAGCGTGCGGACGGAAACTTTGGCTTCAGGATTTGGAAGACGCGGATTGAGGTCGTTTGAATGTTGGGTCGGGGCGATACGGATATTGTGCCAACCTTTGTTTTCCTCCCATTCGGCGAGCGCGCCAAAATGCAGGTTGTCAAAACCAGCGGCAGTCTCGGTGCTGACTTTACTGCTGCCGACGGCGGGGAAGAGCTTGCCGTCAAAGGCAATCGCCACTTGTTTGAGCTTGAGCGAGAAAGCGGAAACGGCAGTGGCCAGGTTGCGTGGCGCATCGCTGTTGGCGGCATCGTAAGGCCATTGCGAGCCGGTCAGGATAACGGGTTTGTCCAAACCTTGCAGCGAAAGGGCGAAGAGGTTGGCGGTGTATGCCATGGTATCCGTGCCGTGCAACACCAAAATGCCGTCATAGTCAGGCAGTTTGGCGATAATAAGCTCCAGCCAGTCGCGTTGGTTTTGCAGCGTTACCGCGGAAGAATCGATGAGCGGCTGACAAACGTGCCATTCGAAATCAAGGCCGTCTGAAAAGGGGGCGAGGGCTTTATCGACGAGAGCGGTATCGGGACGCAGGCCGGCGCTGCTTTGGGTCATGCCGATGGTACCACCGGTGTAGAGGACGAAGATTTTTTGTTTCATGGTGTTTCTGATGAATGATTGAGGCCGTCTGAAAGCGGAGAAGTGTTTCAGACGGCCTGGAATGGTTTATTGATTGGTTTGTTTTTTTGCTTTTGCCGCGCGTTTTTCGTGTAATTTTTCACGGAAGAAGGTGTGGCGGCGGTGTTTTCTCCACCAAATCCAGCCGACGATGACTGCGCCGATGCCCAGTACGGTAAAGATACCGGATTGCAGGCTATGCATTTTTTTCATCAGCCAGTCGGTATTGCGTGCGCCGTATTCGCCCAGATAAATCCAAACCGGAACGGAAATCAGCGCGGCCAAGCCGTCCATCAGGATAAAACGTAGGTAGGAAACCTTGCGGCTGATACCAGCGGTCACGAAAACGGCAGTACGCAGGCCGGGCAGGAAACGGGCGACGAATAAAACCCAGTTGCCGTATTTGTCGAATTTTTCCTGTACTTGGGCATAGCGTTTGGGTGTCATCACGCGCGCAATCGGTTTGAATTTAAGGATTTTTTGTCCCCAAATCCGGCCGGCCGCAAACATAAAGCCGTCGCCTACCAATACGCCGAGCATGCCGACGGCAAACATAATATGCGAGTTGGTATAACCCAGGCCGGAAATCACACCGCCGGTTACCAGCGTCAAATCTTCAGGAATCGGCACGCCGAAGCCGCAAATAACCAAAACGAAAAACACGGCCGCATAGCCGTATTCAACGAAAAAAGATTCTAAAATTGCAAACATGGCCGCCGTCCCACGATAAATATTGATTGATGACTGGATTAAGTTGGAATTTTACCAAAGATAAGGCCGTCTGAAAGCAATCACAAGCAGATATTGTTTAAATTTGACGGTAGTTTGCAAAAAATCTAGAAATTCGGGCGTGGAAAGTTGGGATTTGAACAGATTTGGCAGGTACAATAGCCGCTGGTTTATCTTTCAAACCCGAAATGGCAGTCTGTTTTCAGACGGACTGTTCAGGAAAATGAAATCATGAAATACAGAGATCTGCGAGAATTTATCGCCGGATTGGAAGCTGATGGCAAACTCAAGCGCATTCAGCATCCGGTGTCGCCGCATTTGGAAATGACCGAAATCGCCGACCGCGTGCTGCGTGCCGAAGGGCCGGCGTTGTTGTTTGAAAACCCGATTAAGCCTGATGGTACGCGTTATGATTATCCCGTCTTGGCGAATCTGTTCGGCACGCCCGAACGCGTGGCACTGGGCATGGGTGCGGACAGTGTGTCCAAGCTGCGTGAAATCGGGCAGACGTTGGCGTATCTGAAAGAACCCGAACCGCCTAAAGGCATCAAAGACGCATTTTCTAAACTGCCGTTGCTGAAAGACATTTGGAGCATGGCGCCGAACGTGGTGAAAAATGCGCCGTGTCAGGAAATCGTGCGGGAAGGTGAGGACGTTGATTTGTATAAACTTCCGATTCAGCATTGCTGGCCGGAAGACGTTGCGCCACTGGTAACGTGGGGCTTGACCGTTACGCGCGGACCAAACAAAAAACGCCAAAATCTCGGTATTTACCGTCAGCAACTAATCGGCAAAAATAAGCTGATTATGCGTTGGCTGTCGCATCGCGGCGGCGCGTTGGATTATCAGGAATTCCGCAAACTCAATCCCGATACGCCGTATCCCGTCGCCGTCGTGCTTGGCTGCGACCCTGCCACCATTTTGGGCGCGGTAACGCCCGTTCCCGATACCTTGAGCGAATACCAATTTGCCGGACTGTTGCGCGGTTCGCGGACGGAGCTGGTGAAATGTATCGGCAATGATTTGCAAGTGCCCGCACGCGCTGAAATCGTGCTGGAAGGCGTCATCCATCCGAACGAAACCGCGTTGGAAGGCCCATACGGCGACCACACGGGCTATTACAACGAGCAGGACCATTTCCCCGTGTTCACGGTCGAGCGCATCACCATGCGCGAAAACCCGATTTACCACTCCACCTACACAGGTAAACCGCCCGATGAACCCGCCGTTTTGGGCGTGGCATTGAACGAAGTGTTCGTACCGCTTTTGCAAAAGCAGTTCCCTGAAATCACTGATTTTTACCTGCCGCCCGAAGGCTGCTCCTACCGCATGGCGGTGGTGAGTATGAAAAAACAGTACGCCGGACACGCCAAGCGCGTGATGATGGGCTGCTGGTCGTTCCTGCGCCAATTTATGTACACCAAATTCATCATCGTGGTTGATGACGATGTGAACGTGCGCGACTGGAAAGAAGTCATCTGGGCGGTCACCACGCGCATGGACCCTGTACGCGACACTGTTTTGGTAGAAAATACGCCCATCGATTATCTCGACTTCGCCAGCCCTGTCAGCGGACTCGGCGGCAAAATGGGTTTGGATGCGACCAACAAATGGCCGGGTGAAACCGACCGCGAATGGGGGCGTGTGATCAAAAAAGACCCTGCCGTTACGGCCAAAATCGATCAGATTTGGGAGCGTTTGGGTTTGTAGATGTCGGATTTATTGGAATTTCTACTTCAAATATTGATGGAAATAATTGGGTCTATGTTTGAGGGTACGGTAGAAATATTGAAGCTCGATTGGAGAAAAAGAAAACTCTCCAAAAAAGGCTTGATAATGTTGGCCATATGGTTTGCCATCATTGTTGCACTGATTGTGTATATGGTCATTCCCCAATAAACATCTTATTCTGACAATGTATCTGTTAAAAGGCCGTCTGAAACTTTTTGGGTTTCAGACGGCCTTTAATTTGAAAATTTAGCGTGGTTTGAGCCACTTCCATTGTTCTTGTATGGTTTCTTGCAGGGCTTTTTGTTTTTCTGCAGGTGTGTTCATGCCATTGGTTAAGCGGCTGTAATCGAGGGTAATGGAAGGGTTTTGTACGGTACCGCCGATTTTGAGGGGAATCGGTTTGTTTTTAGGTTGCAGTACGTTGCTTATAAGCAGGTTTTCCGATAGCTTTTGGGTATTTAAATCGGTATAGCCGCTGCTGACAACGTGCAGGCTGTCAGAAAACAGTTCGGTGTTGATATGATGGCTGATGCCTTTCTCGATTTCGCTATTGAGGATGAAATGATGGAAAGGGGTTTTGAGGTTGCTGTTGTCGATTTTTTCCGAAGAGATGCCGTTTTTCAGAATGCTGTCCATATCGATGCCGTGCCATGCACCGTTGGTAATATCGAGAAGCAGGCTGCCGTTTAAGGCTTGTATCATTTGGGCACGGTCATTGCCGGTAGTTTTAATGTCGATAACGGCGTCGCCGCTGCCGCTGAAGCTGTGGAAACCGAACAGGTCTTGCAGCAGCGGCTGAATTTGTATGCCTTTTGCGTTTTGCTGAAGGTGGTAGGAAGCAGGTTGGGTTGCCGCAATACTCAGGCCTCCCTCGGTTTTGCCGCCATAAAGCCCGGCTTTGAAACGGTGTAGGGCTATATGTTCTTTATCGGCGGTGAGCAGGGATTCGATGTTTTCTAATTGCAGACCGGCAGTTTGAATGCTGCCGATTTGGAGGTTGGCCTCAATGTCGGGCAACCAGGATTTGGCCAGCAGGGAAGGAAGATTCAGTGATGGCTGGGTTTTCAGATCTTCCAAGTAAGGGGTCAGATTGAGTTTTTGTAAGGCGATACCGGCGTCAAGGTGCGGGCGCGGCTGGGCATCGCGTTGGTATTTAAAGGCCAAGGCGAGGGCTTGTCTGTCAAATGCGCCTTTCAGACGGCCTTCCCATGTATTGAGGCTGAAATTGGCCTGTCCTTCGAGTGTACTGATGAATCGGGGGCGGGGAAGGCGGTTGATGGTGTCTTGCAGGGTGCTGAGGTGCAGTTTGGGCGCATCAATGCCTTTGCCTTTTTGCCAAACCAATGGGCTGGAAAAGGTAAAGTTGGTTTGGAGTCGGTCGTTTTTATGGCTGCCTTTGAGTTCAAAATTGGCGGCGGTCAAAACGGTTGCGTAGAGGTTGGCTTTGTCCAGTTTGAATGAACCGTCCCATTGGTTGTTTTCACTGCCGGCGGTCAATGCGCCGTTGAGTGTGTTGAGGTGCAAATAGCCGTTTTTAAACTGCAAGAGGGGCGAGCGTGCGTTGATATGCAAGTTTTGATAGCCGCTTTCAGCTTGCAGATTGAAGTCGCGGAAAAGGGCGGTTTGGTTTTGCCAATTAAGGCTGCCTGCGATTTGGGCATCCAGCTTGTTTTTGAGTAATACGGTTTGCAGGTTTAATTTGAGGGCGGGAACGCTCCAGCCGGCATCATCTTGTACAAGATGGCCGGCCCCTTGCCAACTGATGGGGTTGCCTATGTTTTGCAGTGTGCCGCTGATATCGAATGGACGGCCGTCTGAATCGGCTCTGCGCAGGGAAAATTGCAGATCGTTTAAGGCAATATCTTGTTCTTTATTGTGGTAACGGATGCTGCCGTTATTGATGATGATGCGGTTGAGCTGAAAACTTTCTTTTGACGATGGGTCTTGTTGCAGGCAGGCGGGCAGATGGTGTTTTGAGTCCAGTGTCAGTGTCGGGTTTAAAAGAATCCATTTCTCAAGTATGGGCGCATCCGACCATAGGCTGCTCCAACCAAAGCCCATTTCGGACTCAGCGATGTTCAGCGTCGGCGTGTCAGGTTCGGAAGAGGAAAGGCTGAGGTCTTTTAAAATCAGCGTAGGGCGCGGTAGCCATTTTCTGCTGATATTGGCGTTGTATTTGACTTGGCAGCCATGGGCAGAAAAGTTTTTCTGTATGAATGCGTCGATGTTTTCTGTATTGAATATGCGGAACATTAAGGCACTCAATACCGCCGCGAGGCATAAAAGCACGGCAATGCTGAAAACCAGGGATTTCAGCCAAAATTTTCCTGAGTGCAACATGGAATGAACAGACAATTCAGATTCTCGCTTTGATGGGAGCTTTAAGGAGTGATTGGAAGTTTAAGCCTTGCTGCTTAAGCGTGTGGAAGTATAACACAGAGCGTGGGCCTGTGTTTCAGACGGCATCGGTATGTTAATAAAAAACACCGCCCGAAGGCGGTGTTGATTTAAGCATAAATTATTTACGCAGACCCAGGCGGGTAATCAGTGTACGGTAAGTATCAGGCTGAGTACGACGCAGGTAAGACAATAGGCGACGACGTTGGCTAACCATTTTCAACAGGCCGCGACGGCTGTGGTGGTCTTTAGGGTTGGCTTTGAAGTGAGGAGTCAGGTCGTTGATGCGGAAAGTCAACAGAGCGACTTGTACTTCAGAAGAGCCGGTATCGCCTTCTTTGCGTTGGAAATCTTTAACAATTTGTGCTTTTTGTTCTACGGTCAATGCCATGATGGATAACTCCGAAAATAAAAGAACCTTTTCAGGTTCGGACAAGTTTGCCAAGCCAAACGACCTAAGCAAACTCCTAAGTGCCTTTTTAGAAAGACGGGCGGATTATGCCACAATTTGTCTTTGTGCGCCATATCTTTTCAGACGGCCAAAAAAAGCGGCGATACCTTTCAGTACCGCCAAAGCTGCTTTGGTGATAAAAAACTAAACTTTATTTGCTCGCACAGCGGAAGCCCAAGTTATTTAAAACATATTTGGACTGTAGGCTGGTGCGGATGCCGTAGCGTAAGAATGCCGCATAGTTGGACGGGTCGCTTGAGCCTACGGATGCGCCGCTACAGAACATTTGTGTGTTGGACGAGCCGGCAGAGAGTTGGCTGCTGTTGAAGTCTTCAGTCCATTCCCAAATCAGGCCGTGCATATCGTATACGCCCCAGTAGTTGGGTTTGTTTTTACCGATGTCGTGCAGGCCGTTTCGGCCGCCGTCTGCATACCAATCCAAGATGGTGCGGTTGTAGCCGGGTTCGGCAGAGCCATCTTTTTGAGTGGTAGAAGCCAAGCCTGCAAATTCCCACTCGTCAATAGTCGGCAGGCGTTTGCCTTTGGAAACGCAGTAGGCATTGGCGGCAAACCATGAAACATTAGTTACCGGATGTTTGAGTTCGCTGGCTTTAGGCGCATAACTGTTGCTGCCGTTTTTTACCCAATGTTTCAGGTAAGCTTTTTCAGCTTGTTTAGAGCTGATTTTGTCTTTTTGCCATTGTGGATGTGTTTTCAAAAATTCGGCGAATTCGGCATTGGTTACAGGATATTTATCAAGTTGGAAGGGCTTGACTTTAATAAGGGAAGTCTCTTTTTTAAGATAGAGAGGGCGATAGCTGCCTCCTTCGATTTTTACCATTTCGGCTGCAAATGTATTGCCGCAGATTAAGGCACTGCCTAAGAGGAGGAGTCGTATGAGTTTCATGGTACGCCCTTATTATCGATTGAAACAGAAAATTTATTTTTAAGATAGCCTAATCATAACAAGGCCGTCTGAAAAATCAATCTGTCTGATTGAATAGGAAGATTAATTGTGATGGAAGCCACTGCGACTCTAAGAGAAGAGTAGCAGTGGCTTGGCGTATTAAACCGAGGGATTATTTAGCGGCTTCAGAAGCAGCAGGTGCGGCAGACGCAGCGGCTGGGGCAGAAGCAGCAGCACCGGCAGGTTGGTAAGCGGTGTCGCTCAGTTTTTTGGTCATGATTTCAGGGTTTTCATCACCCTCAACTTTCAATTGACCCAAAGCACCTTTGTTGAACGCACGGAAGATAGAGTGGTCAACCACAGTGTAGCTGCCTGGAATGTCGACTTTGAATTCGATCATCGCTGCGCCACCGGCAGGAATCAGAGTACTTTGTACGTTTTCATTAATCAGTTTACCACCTTCAACATATACTTTGTCGAAGATTTCGCCGATAACGTGGAAAGAAGATACCAAGTTAGGACCACCGTTACCAACGTACATACGAACAGTTTCACCAGCTTTAGCTTTCAGAGCGTTGTCGCCGGCGATAGAGCCCACGTGGCCGTTGAATACAACGTATTCAGGTTGTTCAGCAATCGCTTTATCCATATCGAAAGGTTGCAGGCCTTGAGCACCTTTTTTACCTTTAGTATAGAAGTCACCTTGTACGATGTAGAACTCTTTGTCCACTTTAGGCAGACCTTCTTTAGGTTCAACCAAGATCAAACCGTACATACCGTTGGCGATGTGCATACCGACAGGAGCAACGGCACAGTGGTAAATGTACAAACCGGCTTGCAGAGCTTTAAAGCTGAAAGTAGAAGTGTGGCCTGGGGCAGTGAAAGAAGCTTCTGCACCACCGCCTTGACCGGTAGCAGCGTGGAAGTCAACGTTGTGAGGAACGGTAGAAGAAGGATTGTTAGAGAATTCTACTTCTACGGTATCGCCTTCGCGTACACGGATCATTTGGCCCGGAACGTCGCCGTTGAATGTCCAATAGTGGTATTCAACACCGTCTTCCATAGTCATGGTTTTTTCGACGGTTTCCATTTTAACGCGTACTTTAGCCGGATGATCGCGATCGATTGCAGGTGGAACTTCCGGAGCGTGAGTCATGATGGCATCGACTACAGGCAATTCTGAAGAAGGAGTCTCGGCAGCAGCTTGTGAGTCAGAAGCAGCAGCAGGGGCTTCGGCAGAAGCGGTGGCAGCCGGAGTTTCAGCTGGTTTAGCAGCTTGTTCGCCGCATGCGGCCAGTGCAAATACAGAAGCGATAAGTGCAGCTAAGGTTTGGCGTTTCATGTTTAAAGTTTCCTTATTGTAAGAAAAGTTAAGTATCCTGATAGGATGGTTTGAAATTTTGTATGATTATGTAGGCGCTTGTTTGGGTGCATTTTGACATAAATCAAATTGTTCAATGAATATGAATCTTTTAATCCTTAAATACTCCTTTAGTAGTATAAAAAACTAAACCGAAAAGTTTATTTTTGTGTGAAAATGTTAGTGTGGGCTTAACACAAAATATAACAAAGGAGGAGTTATACAGGATAATAGGAATCAATATCATGTAAGTTAATGGTTTTAAAGGAATATTATTGACAAAATATTTCTTTACTTTTAAAACCGTGATACAATCTTTAACATTCATATTTGATGAATTAATACCCAACCACTTTTTACCAAAATCAAGGAGTACTCAAAATGGGACAGTACAAGAAGCTTTGGTACTTGCTGTTTGCCGTACTGGCAGTATGCTTTACCATTCTTGGTTATATGGGTAGCGAGGTCTATAAAAAGGCTCCGCCATACCCTGAACAAGTCGTTTCTGCATCCGGCAAAGTCCTGATGACCAAAGACGATATTTTGGCAGGTCAATCTGCATGGCAAACTACCGGCGGTATGGAAGTTGGCTCTGTATTGGGTCACGGTGCATACCAAGCTCCGGACTGGACTGCCGACTGGCTGCACCGCGAGCTGGTTGCATGGTTGGATCTGACTGCGCAAGAAACTTACGGCAAAAAATTTGACGAAGTTTCTCCTGAGGAACAAGCTGTTCTGAAAACCCGTTTGGCTGACGAATACCGCAACCAAAGCCGTATTAAGGAAGACGGTTCTGTCGTTATCAGCGATACCCGCGTGAAAGCGATCGAAAGCATTCTGCCTTACTACCACGGCGTGTACAGCGACGATCCTAAGTTCCAAACCACTCGCGAACACTTTGCAATGAAAAACAACACATTGCCAAGCCAAGAAGCGCGTGAAAAACTGTTCAACTTCTTCTTCTGGACTTCTTGGTCTGCTTCGGCCAACCGTCCTGACGAGAACTTCACTTACACCAACAACTGGCCGCACGAGCCTTTGATCAACAACGTACCGACTACTGAAAACTACATGTGGTCTTTCACCAGCGTGGTATTGTTGCTGATGGGTATCGGCTTGCTGATGTGGGGTTACTCTTTCTTGACCAAACACGAAGAGGTTGAAGTACCTACTGAGGATCCTATTTCCAAAGTACAACTGACTCCTTCTCAAAAAGCGTTGGGCAAATATGTATTCCTGACTGTTGCGCTGTTTGTCGTACAAGTACTGTTGGGTGGTTTGACCGCTCACTATACTGTCGAAGGTCAAGGTTTCTACGGTATCGATACCGCCTTGGGCTTTGAAATGGCCGACTGGTTCCCATACGCACTGACCCGTACTTGGCACATCCAATCCGCTATTTTCTGGATTGCAACCGGCTTCCTGACAGCAGGTCTGTTCTTGGCTCCGATTGTGAACGGCGGTAAAGATCCTAAATTCCAACGTGCCGGTGTGAACTTCCTGTACATCGCCCTGTTCATCGTAGTTGGCGGTTCTTATGCAGGTAACTTCTTTGCTTTGACCCACATCATTCCGCCTGAGCTGAACTTCTGGTTCGGTCACCAAGGTTACGAATACTTGGATTTGGGTCGCTTCTGGCAATTGTTGCTGATGGTCGGCTTGCTGTTGTGGCTGTTCCTGATGCTGCGTTGTACTATCTCTGCCTTTAAAGAAAAAGGTACAGACAAAAACCTGTTGGCTATCTTCGTAGCTTCTATGGTCGGTGTGGGTGTGTTCTATGCTCCTGGCCTGTTCTACGGTGAAAAATCTCCAATCGCTGTGATGGAATACTGGCGTTGGTGGGTGGTTCACTTGTGGGTAGAAGGTTTCTTCGAAGTGTTCGCTACTGCCGCCTTCGCATTCATCTTCTATAACATGGGCTTTGTCCGCCGTAGTACTGCCACTGCTTCTACTTTGGCTGCTGCTGCCATCTTCATGTTGGGCGGTATTCCAGGTACATTGCACCACTTGTACTTCTCCGGCTCTACCTCTGCTTCTATGGCAATCGGTGCATGTTTCTCCGCTTTGGAAGTTGTACCTTTGGTTCTGCTGGGTCGTGAAGCTTACGAACACTGGTCTTACCAACATCTGTCCGACTGGGCGAAACGTCTGCGTTGGCCTCTGATGTGCTTCGTAGCAGTTGCCTTCTGGAACATGATCGGTGCCGGCGTATTCGGCTTCCTGATTAACCCGCCGATTTCCCTGTTCTACATCCAAGGTCTGAACACTACTGCAGTTCACGCTCACGCGGCTCTGTTTGGTGTGTATGGTTTCTTGGCTCTGGGCTTCGTATTGCTGGTTGCACGTTACCTGAAACCTAATGCTCAATTTGACGACAAACTGATGACTTGGGCATTCTGGCTGCTGAACGGCGGTCTGGTGGGTATGATTGCCATCAGCCTGTTGCCGGTTGGCGTGATTCAAGCTTACGCTTCTATCACTCACGGTCTGTGGTATGCACGTAGCGAAGAATTCCTGCAAATGGAAATTCTGGATACCCTGCGTTGGGTTCGTACCGCTGCTGACTTGATCTTTATCGGTGGTGCTGTCTGCGTTGCTATCCAAGCTACCAAAATCGTATTCAGCCGCGATAAATAATCTTAAGCTGAATTAAATCGAAGGCCGTCTGAAAAGTTTTCAGACGGCCTTTCTGTTATAATTTCAATATTCTTAAATCGACAAGACAAAACATTATGTTTAAGCAAGCTGCTCAAGAGCTGACCACTGTTCGCGATTTATTGCGTTTCGCCGTTAGCCGTTTTAACGATGCCGGACTGTTTTTCGGACACGGAAGCGATAATGCCCATGACGAGGCAGCCTATCTAATTTTGCACACTTTGAATCTGCCTTTGGATACATTGGAGCCTTATTTGGATGCCAAATTGTTGCAAAGTGAGAAGGAAGAGGTATTGTCCATTCTCGAACGCCGCGCAGTGGAGCATATTCCTGCCGCGTATCTGACACATCAAGCATGGCAGGGCGAGTTTGATTTTTATGTCGATGAGCGCGTCATCGTGCCTCGTTCTTTTATTTATGAATTGCTTGGCGACGGTATCCGTCCTTGGATTGAACATGATGAGTTGGTGCATCGAGCTTTGGATTTGTGTACCGGTAGTGGCTGCTTGGCCATTCAAATGGCGCACCACTATCCTGATGCACAAATCGATGCCGTAGATTTGAGCTTAGATGCTTTGGAAGTAGCGGCCATCAATATCGAAGATTATGGCTTGGAAGACCGTATCAGCTTGGTGCATACCGATTTGTTTGAAGGTTTGGATGAAACCTACGACTTAATTGTTTCCAATCCGCCTTATGTTGATGCGGAATCTGTGGAAGCGTTGCCTGATGAATACCTACATGAGCCGGAATTGGCTTTGGGCAGCGGAGAAGATGGTTTGGATGCTACACGCCAAATCATTTTGCAGGCTGCGAAATATTTGAATCCGAAAGGTGTATTGCTGGTTGAAATCGGCCATAACCGCGAAGTATTGGAGGCGGCTTATCCGGAATTGCCGTTTACTTGGTTGGAAACCAGCGGTGGCGACGGGTTTGTATTCTTATTGACCCGTGAGCAATTGTTGGGTGAAGAATAGTTTATTGTGATGTAAATAAAACAAAGGCCGTCTGAAAAAAATTCAGACGGCCTCTGTTTTGTAATGTCTTTAATGTTTTAAGAAAATACAAACGCCTATGGTATGCTGAATATGAAATCCAAGCAGGGTTTGAAACTATGGCTTATAATATTCGTCATAGATTTAAATGCCGGTAGATTTTTATTACTGACTTTTTGTAGAACATATACTGCCAAAAACCCAATATTATGAATAATTTTTTAAAATCAGGCCTGTTGGCTGCTGTTTTATTCAGTACGCCCGTTGTCGCTTTTGCCCAGCAATATACCGTTTATTTCAATCAAAACGGTAAACTGACGGCAACCATGCCTTCGGTTGCTTATGTCCGCCAATACAAAATTGCGGCAGGCAAGGCGCAGGTTCAGGATTTTTACTATCCATCAATGAAAAAATATTCTGATCCGTACGAGATACCTGCTGGTCAGATCAAGGTTTTTGTGCCGGCTTTGGATAATGGCACGCTGACTCTATGGCATTTTAACGGGCAGAAAAAGATGGTTGGCAGCTATCGCAACGGCAAACCGCATGGCGAATGGGTCAACTGGTATCCAAACGGTAAAAAATCTGCGGTGATGCCTTATCAAAATGGCCTGAGTGAGGGCGTGGGTTCCCGCTATTACCGAAATGGTGTGAAAGAAAGCGAAATTCAGTTTAAGCATGATAAAGCCAATGGCCATTGGAAACAATGGTATTCAGACGGCAGTCCGAAAACTGAAATGATGATGAGCAATGACAAACCGACGGAGATCATCAGTTGGGATGAAAATGGCCGCATCGTGTCTGAATTGAGTATTCGCAACGGTAAACGCAGCGGCATCATTTTGGATTGGTATGATGATGGTGCGAAGAAATCTGAGCTGGTTTATAAAGACGACCAGTTGGTGAAAAAAACTTTTTGGGATACGGACGGATACGTTCTCGAATAATTTTGATTATAAAAAACCGCAGGCTGATCGGCTTGCGGTTTTTTTATTACATACAGCCTTTGTTTTGGCACAGGGTAAATAATGGCGCGCCGCTTTCACGAATTTTTTTGCCGCCGTCCAAGTCGGTAAATTCCAAAATGGCAGCCGCTTCGATTACTTCACCGCCCAATTTTCGGATCAGCTCGACACCTGCGAGCATTGTGCCGCCGGTTGCCACCAAATCATCTACCAACAAAACGCGTGCGCCCGGCTTGATGGCGTCAGTATGGATTTCTACCGTTGCTTCGCCATATTCCAAAGCGTAACTTTGAGAAACCGTATCAAAAGGTAGTTTGCCTTTTTTGCGGATAGGGACAAAGCCGACGTTCAGCTGATAGGCCAAAGCCGCGCCAATGATGAAGCCGCGCGCATCCAAGCCCGCAACGACATCAACTTTTTGCCCCATATAGCGGTAAACCAGTAAATCGACCAGCAGGCGGAAATATTCTGCGCTTTGCAAAACGGGAGTAATGTCATGAAACAAAATCCCTTTTTGCGGCCAGTTTTCAATTTTACGGATTTTGTCCGCCAAAGCCTCTACGCCCATTACTTCAGGATGAATCAACATCTCGACATTCCGAAATCAAAAAGTTTTTAACACGATATTGTAGCGGTCATATGCGGACTTGCCAAATTAATCGATACAATAGCCAAATTTTGCAACATGCCGTCTGAAATTCCGAGAAACATTGTGTTGTGTTATAATTTACAGATACATACCATCGGCTGAACCACCATGCAAAATCATAAAAAAGGCAATATTTACATCATTTCTGCCGCTTCCGGCACAGGTAAAACGACCTTGGTGTCACGCCTGTTGAAAAATCATGACGACATCCGTGTTTCTATTTCTCATACTACGCGCCAGCCGCGTGAGGGTGAGGCACATGGTGTGCATTACCACTTTGTTCCCAAAGAAGAATTTGAATCGCTGATTGAGCAAAGAGCCTTTTTGGAACACGCCAATGTGTTCGGTAATTATTACGGCACCAGCATCGCCGGCGTAAATTCGTTGAGCGAAGAGGGCTATGACGTAATTTTGGAAATTGATGTGCAAGGTGCGGCGCAAGTGCGTAAATCGTTGCCTGAAGCCAGCAGTATTTTTATCCTGCCGCCTTCCTTTGAAGTATTGGCGCAACGGTTGATCGGCCGTGGTACAGACAGCGAAGAAGTTATTCAAACACGCCTTTCAAAAGCCCGTCATGAGATTGAGCAATCCGTTTTGTTCGATTACGTCGTTGTGAATGACGATCTGGATCGCGCCGAAGCCGATTTGTTCCACATTATTAAAGCAGGCCGTCTGAAAAAATCCTCTCAACAGGGATTTATTTCAAACCTGTTGGAAAATTCGTAAAAAACAGCGAAAATAAACGTTTATTTGAAACATAGAAAGAAAGCAAGCAAACATGGCCCGTATTACTACTGAAGACTGCACAGGTAAAATCCCTAACCACTTCGACCTTACCCTCGTTGCCGCCCGTCGTGCACGCCAGCTCGAAAACGGCAATACGCCATTGGTTGACGACATCCGCAACAACAAACCAACCGTAACCGCCCTGCGCGAAATCGCAGCCGGACAAATCGGAACCGAGCTGCTGACCCGCAACAAATAAACCAACCGGCAAACCGATAAAACCGTCGTGCGGACTGTATCGGTGCAATATAACAACCGATACAGTCTGACGGCTTAAAAAAATAGCCATAAAAGGCCGTCTGAAAATGCCAGCCCCACTGCCTACCGCCCCCTATGATCCGTTGACAGCAGAAGCGCGCGAGCTTTTGTTTCGCACCGCATCCTATCTCAATACCAATGAGCAGGCCGAGCTTGAAAGAGCCGTTGCCTACGCTTTCCACGCCCATGACGGACAAACCCGTAAAAGCGGCGAACCCTACATCACCCATCCCCTTGCCGTTGCCACGCAGCTTGCGATTTGGCACATGGATGTTCAAGGCCTCTGCGCAGGCGTTATGCACGATGTATTGGAAGATACGGGTGTAACCAAAGTCGAAATGGCGGCAGAATTCGGCGATACCATTGCCGAAATGGTAGACGGTCTCTCCAAACTAGAAAAACTCAAATTCGAAGATCATGCCGAGCATCAGGCGGAAAGTTTCCGCAAACTTATCCTCGCCATGACTAAAGACGTGCGCGTCATCGTCGTCAAACTGGCCGACCGATTGCACAATATGCGCACCCTTGGCTCTATGCGTCCGGAAAAACGCCGCCGCATCGCCAAAGAAACCCTCGAAATCTATGCTCAAATCGCCAACCGCATTGGCCTGAACAATGCGTATCAAGAGCTTCAAGACTTATCGTTCCAAAATCTCCACCCAAGACGCTACGAAACCCTGAAAAAAGCCATGAACAACAGTCGCAAAAATCGCCGCGATGTTGTCGGCAAAGTGTTGCGTGCATTTGGTCAGCGTTTGGTCGGTGTCAATATTGAAGCCAAAATCAAAGGCCGCGAGAAAAACTTATACAGCATCCATCAAAAAATGCAGGCTAAAAAGCTGCGTTTTGCCGAAGTGATGGATATTTACGGCTTTCGGGTCATCGTAAACAACATTCCTGCCTGTTATGCCGCGTTGGGCGCATTACATAATTTATACCACCCCAAGCCCGGCCGTTTTAAAGACTATATCGCCATTCCGAAAAGCAACGGCTACCAAAGCCTGCACACGACCTTGGTCGGCCCTTACGGTTTGCCGATCGAAGTGCAAATCCGTACGCGTGAAATGGACGCTGTGGCTGAGGGTGGTATTGCCGGCCATTGGATTTACAAATCCGGTGAAAATACTCCGGACCAAGCCGTCCTCCATATGAACCGATGGATGAAAAATATTCTTGACCTGCAAGCCAGCAGCTCAAATGCCATCGAGTTTCTGGAGCATGTCAAAGTCGATTTGTTTCCTAACGAAGTCTATATCGTTACCCCGAAAGGCGATATCCTTACCTTGCCTAAAGGGGCGACACCGATTGACTTTGCCTATGCCGTTCACACCAATATCGGTCATAAAACCGTTGCCGCGCGTATCAATAACGTCATGATGCCGTTGCGCACCAAGCTGAAAACTGGCGATACGGTAGAAATCATTACTTCCGAGCACGCCAAGCCTAATGTAGCATGGCTGAACTTTACCGTTTCCAGCCGTGCGCGCAGCGCCATCCGCCAATACATTAAAAATCTGAATCGTCACGATGCCGTTGTTTTGGGTGAGAACCTGCTGCAAAAAGCTTTATCCAGCCTGTTGCCTAAAGACATCCTGCTTTCAGACGACCTCAAAGAAAAATACCTTGCCGATTTGAATACCAAACAAAC
>NZ_JBQCWZ010000025.1:0-33394 GCF_051956895.1 Neisseria sp. P0021.S006 | reverse complement strand
CTTTATATGACAAGTTTCAGACGGCCTAAGACCTTTTATTCCAATTTTCAACCTTTCAGCCACAGTTTTACACCGCCTAAAAATAAGTTGGCGGATGCTGACAGTGTACATAGTATAATTACACTTTGAACAAACAACCTGATTCTATTGCCTTTATGAAACCGTTTTTCTGCAAAACCGCCATTGCCCTCAGCCTGACCCTCCCCGCCGCCGCCAACGCTGCCGAGTATGTCTGCAATGTTGAAGGCATCACCGTTTATGCTTCATACCAGATCAATGACGCCTGTCGCATAGTTGAAACAAACAATGTAACAGAAAACAGCGTCGTTGCGATTCCGGGCGACACTCCGGTTTTAAAAACGGTACAAACAACAGAATTTAAAGCATCTGCCGCAGACTACATTAATGCTTCTCAAGCAACGCCCGCGGTACAAACCCCAGTCGTTGTTGCTCGAAATGAATACGGTATTCCGGCACCTATTTCCATTCCGATGGCACAAACTCGACAAGCTATGCTAGCGAATAAAACCATTGCAGACAGCGCAATCGTTTCCAACAATACGCCTGCTTTGGAAACATCAGCCGTTGCAAAACCTGAAAACTATGTTGTCGATGCTGCTGTCCACAACACAACTCCTGTCGTACAAACTCAGACGACTGCCGTTCAAGAGGACAACACTATTGTTCCTCCTGTACTCATCGCGCAAACCCATACCGTTACAGCCGACAAAGCCATTGCAGACAGCGTAATCGTTCCCAACAATACGCCTACTCTGGAAGCGCCGCCCACAATAAAAGCTGAAGACTATGTTGCCGACACTACTGTCCGCAATACAACTCCTGTCGTACAAACTCAGTCTAGTGCAACCCAAACAGAAAACAGTGTTGTTCCTGTAATGCTTGCCGCACAAGCCCAACCTACTGCTTCTACCGAGAAAACAGTTTCAGACGGCCTTGCTATTATTAATGAAACACCAGCTGTTCAACCTGTTGTACCTGCAATCCAAACTCCACAAGAGATTATTCAGAACTCGGCAGTTCAGCCGCAAACTTCAACTACCCAAAATAACCAAGCGGTAACAGCTCAGGATGAAGTGCTCGATAAAACACCTACCAAAGTCGAGACTAAGCATAAAGGCAAAACTTATGCCAAAACCTCCTCTCGACGCAAAGCCAAGGTTAACCGTACTAAAGCCGATAAAACAGCCGTTGTCCGCGCATCTGAGGAACAAGCAGCCAAACCTATTGCCACCGCTTCAACCGAACCAAGCACGCCGGCAACTGCCACTCCGGTAGAGCATGGCAAAACCACTGTCCCAACACCTTTCCCACAAGCATACAAACCGGCAGCCGATATTTTGCTGGATAAAGGAAATAGCGACAGCGATATCAAAATCCTGCCGAATGTACCGATTACCAGCGTGACCAACACAGCCGAAGCTGCCAATCCGCGCATCAATATTACCCTGCGCAACCGTCAGAACAAATCACGCAGTTCTTCATACAGCAAATACAAAGCCCCTGTTATCCGTACTGCACCTGTGGTTACGCCGGCTCCTAAGCCAAGCCCTAAAGAAACCCGCAAACAGATATTGCAGACCGAAGTACGCAACGAACAGGCTGCTATTACCCGCCTTCAAACCCAGTTGAACGCGGCCAAACAAAAAGGCGATCAGATTAAAATCCAACAACTGACCCGTACCATAAACGCCCGTAAAGCGAATATCCGCGCTATTCAAGGCGAGATGTCTCGTTGATTGGTTTTTTATACAAAAAGGCCGTCTGAAAACATTTTCAGACGGCCTTTTTAATGGTACAGACCTTATTTATTCAACAGACAAATACTTTCTCTAAAATCATTTGCTGATCACGCCAAAGTACATTTCTTCACATCCCTACCCTCGTGCGCCATTACTGCTTCTATCCAATCGGCGATATTTTGCCAATAATATTGCGGCTTTTCAGACGACCTATCAGTCTGCATCACTTCATCATTCAACACAACGGGAACACCCTGCTCTGCACCGGCTTCAAGCACAATCCAAATACTGCCTTCATGGGTATCGGCTCGGGCTACTTGATGTTCATATGCCCAGCCAACCGCAGCTTGTCCGCCATTTTGCAAAGACTGCATCGCCAGAGATAATGGATGAAAGCAGGTATCTACATTGTTGTCGGCAGTAACGACCAAAGTTGCACCATGCGTGCCTAACGCTTGCGCGGCATGAAAGACTGGGGAGTTGTGCAGGTTGGCAATAAAGTCAAACGGCATCGCGGCGTGATGGTTCAGCACATTGTCTGCCATTTTTTCAAACACGGATGGCGAAGAAAACGGCGTACCAAGAAAAACGGCGCAATCAGGGCGGATTTCGCTTTGTTCCTTTAGCTGCCCTGCACCAAGCGCGGCAATCAAACTCAAGCGGCTGAGGCGGCGAGTATCTATACCGCTTTGCTGCTTTAAGATTTGTTTGAGGATTTTACCGCCGGTGCCGGCGTCAGTATCAAAACGCACGGCGGCGGTAATACGGATATTAGGATTTACGGTTGCCATTGCCATACCAAAGATGTGTTGCTGCCGCCAAAACCAAACTGATTGGCCAAACAGAAAAAGCCGCCTTTTTGTGAAGCCGCGCACTCGGAAAAACGAATTTTCCACCCCTGATAATCGTTGCTTCCGCCTTGTTTTAGAGCGGATAAAAGCAAGGCTGTTTCAAGGGCTGCCGTTGCGCCAAGCGTGTGTCCGATTTGCGGTTTGAACGCCATCAAGGGCGGCAGTGTACCGAATATATTTTCCAGTGCGGCCAATTCGGCGGCATCGCTGTCAGCCGTGCCGATGCCGTGTGTTTTAACGGCCGCAATGCTTTCAGGAACGATGCCTGCAATATCTAACGCACGTCGCATCACTTGCTCTTGCGCTTGGCCATCGCTTTGAATCAGGTCATTGCCTGTATTGGCAGCGTGTCCTATAAGTTTCAGACGGCCTGAAGATTCAGGAGCAGCGGAAGATAAGGCAAGCGCGGCAACACCTTCGCCTAAAATCAAACCGTTTCCGCCAAAAGGCTGATACTGTTCGGTCAGCAAACCCAAGCTGTGAAAATGCAGCAAAGTCAGTCGGTTGAGGTTTTCAATCCCAAGCACAAAGGCACGCTCCGCCTCGCCGCGCAAGCAGTTATCCGCCTGAATGAGCGCATGGGCGGATGAAGTGCAGGCAGTAGCGAAACTGAAAATCTGCCGATTGCCGCTGCGCCGGCGCAAATCTTCGGCGAGATAAAGCAGATTGTGTTCTTCTTCCGCCCTATTGCCCACAAAATGGCGGTTTTCATATTCGGAGATGGAATAGGAACTAGACCCGATAAACACCGGCGCATCATGCCAACTTTCAGATGGCCAGCCTGCATTTTCGGCAGCTAGGCGCAAATGTTGTTCGGCGATATCCGCCAATTCCTTCCGCCCCAAACTGTCGCTAGCAAATGCACGAAAATAAGCAGCCTGCTGCGGCTGGTTTAAAAACGTATAAGACACCGCATCAGGCCGTCTGAAGTCCGTTTGCGGATTCAAGGCAGAAGTGGCCGCCGTACCGAAAACCCAACTCACGCACCATGCTCCGCACGGATAAACGCCGCCAAATCGCGTACGCACATCATATGTTTGCGCACCATACGGTCGCCCTGCAGGCGCACTTGGAAATACTGTTGCAAAGCAACGCTGATTTGCAGCGCATCAAGCGAATCCAAACCGACCGGACTGTCATCGCCAAACAAAAGCGCATCGTCGGTGAAATCATCCATATCCACATCGTCGGCCTTATCGGCCTCTTGCACGATTAACTTTTTCAATTCCGCTTCCAGCTCGTGCTCGGCCAGTGTAAAGGTGTAAGACATTTTTTAAACTCCCATTTTTATCTCATGAAGCAACAGCTCGTTTTAGCGAAACTCGCTACGCTCGTTTTCAGACGGCCTGAACTTTATGCAAAATCGCCCCAAAGCGTCTGCATGGCGGCAATGGCCGCAAGTGAGGCGGTTTCGGTACGCAACACCCGTTTGCCGAGCGTAACGGATTGAAAACCGGCATCAAATGCCTGCTGCTCTTCCTTCTCCGTCCAGCCGCCTTCAGGGCCGACCATAAACACGACTTTGCCGGATTGCGGCTGAACATCGCTCAGTTTTTGTGCGCGGTTCAAACTCATTAACAGTTTGGTCGTTTCCTGCGGCAACTGTTGCAGAGCCTGTGCATAAGTCGTCAGCGGCAAAACCTTCGGCACAATATTGCGGCCGCTTTGTTCACACGCCGAAACAACAATTTCCTGCCAACGCGCTACCCGCTTTTCAGCACGTTCGCCGCTCAAGCGGACGACACAGCGTTCGCTGATGACCGGGCGAATTTCTGCCACGCCCAATTCCACGCTTTTCTGCAAAGTGAAATCCATGCGCTCGGCGGCGGATACCGCCTGTACCAATGTAATGTTCAGCGGCGATTCGTTGTCCGTTGCCTCTTCACGCAAAATCCGCACGCTGGCTCGGCGTTTTTCCAAAACTTCTGGCAAAGCCGGATATGCCTTGCCATTGCCGTTGAACAACACGATTTCTTCCGTGTTTTTCACGCGCAATACATTCAGATGGCGCACCACATTATCGGGCAATTCGACCACGCTGTCGGGGCTTAAGGCAAAATCAACATAAAATCGGGGCATGGTTTCCTGCTTTATTCATGTATATAATTTAATGTATATAATTTAAATTTAAAATTTCGTGAATGAAGTTGAAACACGGCGACATACTCCTGCCTGCTTTCGATTTCATCCACTATAATTTGAAAACTTCCCGAATTTTAATCCACTGTCGCGCAAAACTGCAAAAAACAAGGATACGCCGTGCTATACCGTTTACAGAAAGTCGTCCGCCACATCGCCCAAACCGAAGTCATGCCGCGTTTTCTGAACACGCCGTCACGACGCAAGGAAGACGGATCGGTTTTGAGTGAAGCAGATTTGGCCGCACAAACCGCTTTTGCCGCCGCCCTTCCCTTATTGGAGGATTGTCCGATGTTGGGCGAGGAAATGAGCTTTCAGGAACAAACCCGTTTGTGGAACGAACATTCAGACGGCCTATGGATTGTCGACCCTATCGACGGCACAAACAACTTCGTCAACGGTTTGCCGCATTTTGCCGTATCCGTCGCGCTGGTTAAAAACGGCCATGCCGAATTGGGCGTGATTTACAATCCGGTCAGCGGCGAATGTTTCTATGCCGAACGCGGCAAAGGCGCATTTCTCAACGGCACGCCGCTGCCGCTGCGTTCGGAAAACAAAAAACTCAACGAATCCATTGCCGGCGTAGAAATCAAATACCTGCGTTCGGGCAAACTCGCCAGCCGCATGAATACCCTTGCCCCATTCGGCACAATCCGCAGTATGGGCAGCAGCACGCTCGATTGGTGCTACCTTGCCAGCGGCCGCTACGATATTTACATCCACGGCGGACAAAAGCTGTGGGACTACGCTGCCGGTGCATTAATTTTTGAAGAAGCCGGCGGCTGCCTGACCACTTTGGAAGGCGACGATTTTTGGAGCGGCGAACATGTATTTAAGCGTTCCGTCATCGCCGCATTGCAACCCGAGCTGTTTCAGCAATGGGTGAAATGGATTCGAGAAAATCAGTAAAAATACCGTTTATCTTCAAAATATCACGATTATCTTGCAACTTATTGAAATTATTTCACTTCTTAACAGCATTTAATACTAAAAACGGTAGAATATCAATCGCTGACACAACACCGCTCTTTCATCCCTTTTGGGCGGTGCAGCAAGTAAGACGTTTTCCCGCAATGTATTGGCCATTCATACTTCTCCCTTAGTATGAATGGTTTTTTTTATCTGCAAAAACAGCTTAGGCCGTCTGAACGTTCAGACGGCCTGTTTACACTACTATTTGAAAAACTGTCCGCAACACGCCTTAAACTTTTTGCCCGAACCGCACAAACAAGGCTGTTTCATCGTCGGTAACGCAACGGTCGGCTCAATAAAGTACCAACGCCCGTCTATTTTCACAAATGCCGACAATTCATGATGGCACTCAGTTTGCCCGTTCTCTTCAAAATACGCCTCAAACTCGACCAAAGCATGCAGCTTGCCAAACGGCACATGACGGATAACCTTCAATCCCGACCACTGCATCTGCCTACTCCATGCCGCCAAATCCTGCTTGTCCAACAAATTCTGCTGCGCAGGGACAGTCGTGTCCACGATATAGTCGATTTCCTGCAAAACATACGCGCTGTAACGCGAACGCATCAACTCTTCCGCCGTCGAGGCCGCCGCCTCACGCGCATGAAACGGTGCGCAACATTCCGTATAAACACGCCCCGACTGACAGGGGCAAAGTGTAGCCGTCATTCCTAATTACCCGAATAAATCCATTTCAAAATTATAACGCAAACCCGACTCAGGCCGTCTGAAAACGAGCGTAGCGCGTTTCGCTAAAACGAGTGTAGAGAGTTTCACTAAAATAAGCAAAGCGGGTTTCGCCAAAACAAACGCAACAATCTGATATAATGCGCCTTTTCGATTTTGACTATCCATGATGACCATTCCCATCCAAAGCATCAGCCGCCTGTTGCCGCAAACCCAATGCCGTGAGTGCGGCTATGAAGGCTGCCTACCCTATGCGCGCGCCCTGTCGGCAGGAGAAACGCCGGTAAACCTGTGCGCGCCGGGTGGGGAAACCGTCATGAAAGACCTGGCCGACCTGTTGGGCAAGCCCTACCTCGCGCCGGCAAAAACACAAATCAAAGCCGTGGCCCTGATTGACGAATCCGCCTGCATCGGCTGTACCGCCTGCATCCGCGCCTGTCCTGTCGATGCCATTATGGGCGCGTCCAAACTGATGCACACCGTCATCAGCGACGAATGCACCGGCTGCGGCTTGTGCGTTACCCCCTGCCCCGTCGACTGCATCGACATGGTTCCCGTATCGCAGCCCTTCCTGCCGTCCGCACGCCGTTTCAGCACCTCTGCCGAACCGCGCTTTGCCGCCGCCGAACACGCACAAAGCCGTTTTGAACGCCATACCGCGCGCAAACAGCGCGACGATGCCGAACGCAAAGCACTGCTGGCGCAACGCGAAGCCGCCGTCAAAGCCAAACAGGCCGCACAGGCACAAGCCCAAACAGCCGCACCAAGCGCCGTATTCAACCCCATGGATTTGATTGCTAAAGCCATGGCCAAAGCGCAATCGCAGCAGGACAAACTCGTCTCCTCCGACAACCGCGAAGACTTCAAAGCGCGCCAAATCGAAGAAGCCAAAGAACGCGCCGAACTGCGCCGCGCCCAACGTGATGCCAAATACGGCAACGAAGCCGAAAAAGCCGCCGCCATCGAATTTCTGCGCCGCTACAAAGCCGAGCAGGAAGCGGCCAAAGAAACCCGCTGATTTCCAAAACAACAAACCCATTCCGACCGCATCAGGCCGTCTGAAAACATTGCACGAAAACCAATAACTTTATGACCATACAAGAATTTCCACACCAGCATACCGCCCATTGCGAAAGCGGTGTGATGTCCACCCTGCTCAAATACCATGGCCACAATTTAGACGAAGCCATGATTTTCGGCATTGCCCACGCGCTGACATTTGTCTGGATGCCGCTGATCAAATTAAACGGCATGCCGCTGGTTTCCTACCGTACCGCGCCGCGCAGCATCATCAAAAACACCTGCAAAGCATTGGGGCTGAAATTATCCGTCCGCAAATTTTCCGACGCACAAAGCGGACAAGCCGCGTTGGATGCCGCACTATCCTCAGGCAAACTGGCCGGTTTGCAAACCTCCGTCTTTTGGCTGCCCTACTTCCCGCCACAAATGCGTTTCCATTTCAACGCACACAATCTCTTGGTGTACGGCAAAGACGGTAACGACTACCTGATCAGCGACCCCGTATTTGAAACCGTGCAACGCTGCGCCGCCGAAGATTTGCAGCGTGCGCGGTTCGCCAAAGGTGTATTGGCGGCAAAAGGCATGATGTATACCTTGGAAGACAACAGGCCGTCTGAAAAAATCATGGCAGACTTGCCCGCCATTATCCACAAAGCCATACGCAAAAACGCCAAACATATGCTCGCGCCGGTCTTTTTCATCGGCGTAAAAGGCATCCGCACGCTGGCCAAAAAAATCGAATCCCTGCCTGCCAAACAAAACGACAAATACCAAAAACTGTTTCTCGGCCATTTGGTGCGGATGCAGGAAGAAATCGGTACCGGCGGCGCAGGTTTCCGCTACATCTACGCCTACTTCCTCGAACAGGCCGCCCATATCTGCAACGAACCTGCGTTTCAGACGGCCTCAGAACAAATGACCGCCATCGGCGACCAATGGCGCCAATTCGCAGCAATGTGCGTGAAACAGTGCAAAAAACCGTCCGAAAACGGCTGCCGCAACATTGCCGAATTTCTGCTCAAAATTGCGGATGATGAAGAAGCGTTATGGCGGGAATTATTGAAATAATCAGGATTTATTCGATCCCGATTAATCTACCGTGAATTATTTTGACATTCAGGCCGTCTGAAAACTAAAAGAAATTAAAAATGCGTTACCTAGCTACTGTCTTATTTTTGTATTCCGCCTTGACCCATGCCGCGCCGCAAAATGGCTTTGCCTTGGTTCATGATGCCGACGGACACACCAATTTGCGCGAAAGCCCCGATTTGAATGCCAAAGTCTTGGCAAAAATTCCCAACGGCACGCCGTTGGAATGTCTGGGTGATGGCGGCGAAGGCAGCCTGAGTTTCTGTACTGCCCAGCTGCAACAACCCGCCGCAGAAGACTACGGTTTCATCCATTACAGCCGTCTGATATTTCCCGCCGCCGATAAAAGCTTCGTCCGTCTTCGCGAACAATCCAGTCGCGACGATACGCTGACTTTGTCCGGTAGCGGACAAACGGTACACATCGTTGCCCGCCGCATCCATCCAAAACTCAGCGACTTCTCGGGCATCAACAAAGACAAATACACCGCGCGGCTCTATCGAGGCAAACCTTTCTATGGTACAGACTACGACATTCCCAAAAGCGTGTTCGCGCTTGAACGTATCACGCTAAACGGTCAAGCGGTTCCCGCTGCCGAACTGCAAGGACTGTTCTCGCCCGATTTTGCTGCCACCGCACGCGGCAGCAATGTATATCAAGGCTGGGAAGCCTATTACCGCGGCAGCGATAAGACGCTTTATCTGTTTGGCAGACAAGGTTCGGACGGCGCTCCCTTCGGCGTCTGCTTTATATTTAAGGACGGCAAATTCCAGCGCCGTTATTTATGGGGTGCTGCGATTTAAATATCGCTTGAAAGGCCGTCTGAAACCATGATTCAAATCCAATCCCTCTCCCACCGTTATCCCAAAGCCGAAACTGCCGCGCTGGACAATGTGTCGTTCGACATTGCCGACGGCGAATGTTTGGGGCTGCTCGGCCACAACGGTGCGGGGAAAACGACGCTGATGTCGCTTTTGGCCGGCTTGCAGGAAGTACGGCAGGGCGAGATTTTGTTTGACGGCAAGCCATTGCGTCTGTTAAGCCGTAGCGAGCGGCAGAAAATCGGTTTGGTGCCGCAGGATTTCGCGTTTTATCCGCAGCTTTCCGTGTGGGACAACCTGCTGTTTTTCGCCTCGCTTTACAAAGTGCGCGACAAGGGTCGTCTGAATGCGCTTCTAGAACAGACCGACCTGACCGCCCACAAAAACAAGGCGGCAAAGCATCTTTCGGGCGGGCTTAAACGTCGTCTGAATTTTGCTATCGGCCTGATTAACACGCCGCAACTGGTGTTCCTTGACGAAATCACGGTAGGCATCGACCCGCAGTCGCGCCGCTTTATCCTCGACAGCGTGGCGGATTTGACACGGCAGGGAGTAACGGTGGTTTATACCTCACACTATCTGTCGGAAATTGAGCAGCTTTGCGACAAAATCGCGCTGCTGCAACACGGCAAGCTGGTGTACCACGGTGGTTTGGACGAGCTTTTAAGTACGCAAACCGGTATTGTGCGTTTTACTGTCGAACCGCCGTTGCCGCCTCAGACGTTGATCGCCTTAGGTGCCAAACAAGTAGACAGCCGCGGCATGATGGAAACGGCGCACGATGCCGCCGCCGTTTACGCCACCCTGCAACAAAGCGGCGCGCAAATCCGCTACTTCCAGCAGGGACACGGTTCGCTGGAAACGTTTTACCTTGATTTCCTGCGCAAAGACGAGCCAGCAACAGATAAGCAAAACCCACAATGACGATTTCCTCCCTCCTCAAAGAACTCAAACTGCTCTGCCGCGACCTGCACGGTTTGGCCGTGTTGTTTGTGATGCCCATCGCCTTCATGCTGATTATGTCGTTGGCGCTGAGCCGCGACCAAGATCCGCACACCGACAGCCGTATCGCGCTGGTTGGCATAGCAAACGATAGTATCAATACCGCGCTGGCCGCTGCGCTGGAAAAAGAGCAAATCCATGTCACACTGATGCCGTCTGAAAAACTGACCGACGCGCAAAACGGCCTGCACGACAAACGTTTCCAACTGGTGCTGCACAACCCGAACCCCGCTTCCGGCAAAATCGCCGACGACAAAGCCCTGCAAATCTATGTACCGCCCGATACCGAGCCTTCATGGCTGGCGGCTGTCAAAGGCGTTTTGCAGCAGCACTACACTGAAACGCGGCTGGACGCTTATTTCGACAACAATGACGGCATCAAAATCGACAATAAAAAACTGCCTCGTTCCATCCGCAAAGACATCCAGAAAAAAGTGGATGAAAAAAACGACGAACAATTCGCCGCCGTGCGCAGCTTTTTAGATAAAAAAATGCTGGAAGAACACTATCTGAGCGTAGGCAGCGGCACGGTGGAAAAACCCAACGCCGTACAGCACAGTGTACCCGCATGGCTGATTTTCGGTATGTTTTTCATCATGATACCGCTATCGAACGTCATGGCGCTGGAACGCCAAACCAACACCATCACCCGCCTGCGCCTCGCCCGTGCTTCCGCATTCGGCCTGATTGCGGCGAAGCTCGTCCCCTATTTCCTGATTAACCAGCTTCAGTTTGTCGGAATGCTGCTGCTCGGCCGCTACCTGCTGCCTGAAATCGGCGTGCCCGCCCTCATACTCAATGGCAGCCTTGTTCCCTACGCGTTGCTGTCCGCTGCCGTCAGTGCCGCCGCACTCGGCTACGCGCTGTTAATCAGCGTCTGCGCCAAATCTACCGAACACGCCGTCGTACTCGGCGGCGGCGGCATTATCCTGATGGCGGCAATCGGCGGCATTATGGTGCCTGCACACGTCATGCCCGAAACCATGCAGCAACTCACTTGGATTTCCCCGATGGCTTGGGGCTTGAAGGCTTTTCAAGAATTGCTGCTCAACCGCAGCGGACTGGACGGAATCGGCCGTTATCTGCTTCTACTGTCAGCGTTCTCTTTTTCCACATTGACTGCTGCCGTATTGGTTTATCGTAAGCAGTTGCAGACGCAGGTAAGGTTTTAAACGTTTGTCTGCCCTAAGTAGAAAACTTATTTCTCAAAACCATTCCTATAAAACTCCAGGCCGTCTGAAAATACTTTCAGACGGCCTGATGCTTGATATGCTATGAATTGTTTCAATAACAAAATATGTTCAACAAAATCCTAAAATCCAAACGTAAAAAAACCTGCTTTTTTCAAAGCAGGTTTTCATATTTGGTGGGTCGTGAGCGATTCGAACGCTCGACCAACGGATTAAAAGTCCGCTGCTCTACCGACTGAGCTAACGACCCGATAAGCTGTGCATTATAGAGATGGAGCACACAGCTGTCAACACCTTTTTTAAACTTTTTTATTCGACGACGATTTTCGGGAAGCGGCTGCTGAAGTCTTTGCCTTTATCGGCAATGGCCAGTGCGATTTGGAAGGCGGCTTCGGTGTAGATGTCGGCGATGGTTTGGTTGTTTTCAAACAAGGCAGAAGATGTGCCGCTGTCCATGGCTTCGCGTACAGGCAGGCTCAATGGAAGTTGGCCGAGCAACGGTACATTCAAACGCTCTGCCAAGTTTTTGCCGCCTTCTGCGCCGAAGATTGCTTCGGCATGGCCGCAGTTGGTGCAAATATGGACAGACATGTTTTCCAAAACGCCCAAAATCGGAATATTGACTTTGTTGAACATATCCACGGCTTTGCGTGCATCAATCAGGGCGATGTCTTGCGGCGTGGTCACGACAACGGAGCCGGTTACGGGGATTTTTTGCGACAGGGTCAATTGGATATCGCCGGTACCGGGTGGCAGGTCGATGAAGAGATAATCGACATTGTCCCATTCGCTTTGGAACATAAGTTGTTGCAAGGCTTGGCTGACCATCGGGCCGCGCCAAACGACGGCTTGGTCGGTATCGACCAGAAAACCGATGGACATCACTTGAATGCCGCTTTCGGCTTCAACGGGAATGAGTTTTTTGTTTTGTTGGTCGGGTTTACGGTCTTGTACGCCGAGCATGGTGGGCTGACTTGGGCCGTACAGGTCGGCATCGAGTACGCCGACGCGCGCGCCCATTCTGGCCATTGCGGTGGCAAGGTTGGCAGTGGTCGTTGATTTGCCGACGCCGCCTTTGCCCGATGCTACGGCGATGATGTTTTTCACGCCTTTGATGGTTGCTACGCCGGGTTGGACTTTATGCGTACCGATTTCGGTATCGATACTCAAGTGAATGTGGGTATCACCGGTATGCGAAATGACGGCTTCTTGAACGGCGTTGGCAATGTCTGCGGCAATATGGGCAACCGGGAACGCGAATTTCAGGCCGATATGCAGGCCGTCTGAACGCTCTTCCAGAAGCGAAACGGCTTTTTCGCTGCCCAAAGTGCGTATTGTGGTGGGAATCAACACGGCATCGAGTGCGGTTCGGATGGCTGGAATATTCATAATCTGCCTCTTGAATGTGGGAAATTGTTTGATGTGCGCGATTTGCCTGCCTGACAAATCTGCTGAATTATACCCTTGAACGCCATGTAAGGGATACGCCCGAAAAACTTCAGGCTGCCTGAATCATCGGGCAGCCTGAAAAACGGGTCAACTGAAACGCGGCCTTATTCGCTCAAGAGCGCAATGTCGGCAACTGCGTTCATTTGTTCTGCCAAACGGTTCAGCAGGTTCAAACGGTTTTGTTTCACGGCGGCATCTTCGGCCATTACCATCACGCCGTCGAAGAAGGCATCGACTTGCGGTTTGACGGAAGCCAGTTCGGACAAAGCAGTTTGGAAATTGCCTTCGGCAACGGCGGCGGAGATTTTCGGCTGCAAACCTTGCGCGGCGGCATACAGGGCTTTTTCTTCGTCTTGTTGCAACAGGCTTTCGTTAACCGCGCCCAACTCGGCATCGGCTTTTTTCAGCAGGTTTTGCACGCGTTTGTTGGCGGCAGCGAGCGCGGCGGCTTCGGGCAGTTGTTTAAACGCGGCAACGGCTTGCAGTTTGGCGGTCAAATCGTCCAAACGGCGCGGCTGTTTGGCGAGTACGGCGGCGACGATGTCTTGCGGATAGTCGTTTTGCAGCAACACGGCAAGGCGCGCCTGCATGAAGTCGACGGTTTCAGACGGCGTTTTTTCGTTGAGCAAACCTTTGGGGAAGCTGTCGAAGGTCGTCTGAATCAGCTCGTTCACGTCCAAGCCATACTGCATCAGCATCCGCAAAATACCCAAGGCAGCGCGGCGCAGGGCGTAGGGGTCTTTGTCGCCGGTCGGAATCAGACCGATGCCCCAAATGCCGACCAAGGTTTCCAGTTTGTCGGCCAGCGCAACGGCAGTAGCGACTTTGCCGTTCGGCAGGTTGTCGCCGGCAAAACGCGGTTGGTAGTGCTGCTCGATGGCTTCGGCGATTTCTTCGGTTTCGCCGTCCAAGCGGGCGTAGTATTTGCCCATCGTACCTTGCAGTTCGGGGAACTCGCCGACCATTTCGGTCACCAAGTCGGCTTTTGCCAGACGCGTGGCGCGTTCGGCTGCGGCGGCATCTGCGCCCAGTGCTTTGGCGATGTGGGCGGCAATGCTTTGCAGGCGTTCGATGCGTTCGGCCTGCGAACCGATTTTGTTGTGATAAACCACGTTTGCCAGCTTGGGCAGGCGGCTTTCCAAAGTCGCTTTCTGGTCTTGCTTGTAGAAGAACTCGGCATCAGACAGGCGCGCACGCAAAACGCGTTCGTTGCCTTGGATGATGTGCGACGGGTCTTCGGTTTGCAGGTTGGAGACCAGCAGGAAGCGGTTCATCAGCTTGCCGTTTTGGTCGAGCAGCGGGAAGTATTTTTGGTTTTGCTGCATGGTCAGAATCAGGCATTCCTGCGGCACGGCGAGGAAATGTTCTTCAAAACCGGCTTCCAATACCACAGGCCATTCGACCAATGCAGTCACTTCGTCCAACAAGGCTTCATCGGCGGCAACGGTCGCTTTCAGACGACCTGCCTGTTCGTTCAAGGCTGTCTGAATCGCAGCTTTGCGCTCGGCAAACGAAGCTACGACTTTGCCTTGCTCGCGCATTTGTGCGGCGTAGCTGTCGGCGTTTTCAATGGTGATTTCGCCGTTGGACAGGAAGCGGTGTCCCAAGGTTTGATTGCCGCTTTGCAGGCCCAAAACGCTGACGTTCACGATCTCGCCGCCGTGCAGCACAATCAGCCCGTGGACAGGGCGCACGAAGGTGAATGTGCTGCTGCCCCAACGCATGACTTTCGGAATCGGCAATTTTTTCACTGCGGCATTGATGATGTCTTCCAAGAGTTCGCCCAATGGTTTGCCGGTTTGGACGTACTCGTAGGCGTACACGTCTTGCTTGCCGTCGTTGATGATGGTTAGGTCTTCGATTTTCGCACCCGCACCGCGCGCAAAACCTTCCAAAGCCTTAGTCGGCGCACCGTCCTTCATGGCATTGGCCACGGCCGGGCCTTTTTTCACGATTTTTTGGTCGGCTTGAACGGCCTTCACGTTTTTGACTTGAACGGCCAAACGGCGCGGAGAAGCGTAGGCAGTGTATTCGGCCTCGCCGTCAATTAGTTGCGCTTTTTCCAAGCCTTCGGCAACGGAAGCGGCAAAATGGTTGCCCAGATTATTGAGGGCCTTTGGCGGGAGTTCTTCAGTGAGAAGTTCGATTAAGAGGGTTTGGGTTGTCATGTGCTTATCGTTAAATAGGAAATTGGTTTGGCATCTGAAAACGGCATCATGCGGTTTTCAGACGCAAGGTTGATTGAATTGACGGCGATTTTATCATTTTCAGACGGCCTGTGGCTGTCTTTCACAAACAATTTGCCCGATTTTCAAGCAACTTCGTCCGCAACGGCTTCAATTCGCAGCGCGGATATACGGCAAACCGCTGGTTTCGTCGCTTTCGGGAATGTCGCTTCCGGCAAACAGCGCACCGGCCAAACGCACGGCTGCGCCGGTCACGGCCGGGGAAATCATAAAGCCGTGGCGGAACAGGCCGTTGACTTCAATCAGGCGGCGTTCGCGGTTGAAGCGGATTTCAGGATTGTGGTGGTTTAACGTCGGGCGCAGGCCGGTGGCCAGTTCCAAAAGGTTTGCCTCGCCAAAGGCCGGATGCACGGCATACAGCGCGGACAAAAGTTCCAAACCGGAACGCACGCTGGCCGGCGCTTGGCTTTCGCTTTCGATTTGGGTCGCACCAATCACAAAAATATGGTTTTCCTTCGGCGCGATATACAAAGGATAGCGCGGATGCAGCAGGCGCACGGGGCGGGACAGCTCGACTTCTGGCGCGTAAACGCGCGCCACTTCGCCGCGTATGCCGCGCAATTGGCTTTCAGACGGCCTGTTCCACGCTGCTTTTGCACCATAACCGCGGCAGTCGATGACCCAATCGTATTGCGCCGCCAAATCTTCGACTTCGCGTTCGCACAACCAATGGCAAGGCACATTCATTGATTCCAAAGCATCGGCAAGCGCATTCAATACCTGCCGTCCGTCCAACTGTCCTTCCACCGGCAGATACAGGCCGTCTGAAAACCGCCCTGCCAGTTGCGGCTCGTTTGCCGCGATTTCATCTGCGTTCCAACGTATGGTTTCATGTTCCGCCACGCCGCCGCGCTTCAAATGACGGGCAAACTCGGCAGAAAGCGGCTTGTCCTGCGTATGCCAAACAATCAGGCTGCCTTTTTCCTGCATCATCACCGGCGTGTTCAGACGGCCTAAAATACCGCGCCACAGCGCGAAACTCTGCCTGCCCAAACGGATGACTTCGGGCGTTGCCTCCACCGCTTCGGCAGACGGCGCCAACATGGCCGCGGCAACATAAGCGGCGGCTTGCGCGCCTTTGCGTTCGCCTTTCTCAAACAACTCGACCGAAATGCCCTGCTCTGCCAGCTGGAACGCCATCAGACGGCCCGACAGACCGCCACCGAGTACCGCAACCTTAGACATCAGTTTCTCCTTGTTTTTAATATATAAATAAGCAGCATATTTTAGAACTTGTTTTGCTGTATCACAATATCGACAGAAAATGAGAAAAGTTTTTGCATATCATGATTGCCCAGATCAAGCCGATAACTTATAAACAAACAGACGGAATCCCTCCCTCTGCAAGCAGTTACCCATCGCCTCAGACTGCCAATCAGCTTTTATAAAAATATCTTCCTTACATAAAACCTACTATAATGCCATCTTTTGACATATTTACATTCACTCAACATCATTGCACCTGCTGATTGGCTTTGATGCACCCATTTGATTTTATAAGGAATAATGATGAAAAGCTTGGGCAGTACTTTATTTATCCTCGGCGTATTGGCATTCGGTTTGAATTATATGAACGCCGTCCCCAAAGTCTTGGCCTGGATTTACGAATGGGGCGAAGATACCGCCCTATGGATTAAAGCAGGCATTACAGGTAGTGGCGCTTTACTGTGGTTGGCAGGCAATTTCCTTGAAAAACCTGCAGAGGTAGAAGCAGAACAGGAAGAAGAATAAATACCATAAAAGGCCGTCTGAAAAGTTCAGACGGCCTTTTTTATATCTTCGGCAAAACAGTATCTACTTTATGTCCGAAAGTATGCTTTATCGGATAAATTGCTTGTTTATTACTCCACGCGTCGAAGTTGACTTTTATGGATATAACCCTGAATCGAAATATGATGACCATACTCGTCTTTTTCTGTGTGAGCTCCCTGATTGCTGTACCACAACCAGTCGCCTTTTCTGAAGGCTGGGGCGATCTGTACACGTGTTCCGTTTGGGAGTGTTTTGATGATTTCGCCTTGCCTGATCGGTTCTTCGGGGTAGCTGTTGTTACGGACGTTTGCCGATTCGTCAGGGCTGGCGACAACATAATTGTGCACGATAAAGCCTTGGCTCTGATGGACGTAGCCTGTACGGTGTCCGTCTAATTGAATATGAAACCATTTACCCTGTTTACTGAGTATTTTATGTTTTTTGCTTTCATAATCCAGTACGGTCATGATTTTGCTGCGTGTATCAGGAGCGGCACGAACGTTTGCAGAGCCATCGCATTCGGTATAAGGCAAAAAGTAATCAGCGGCTTGGGCTGCGGCCGACGACAGTAAAACCGTTAAAAACAGTGCTATTTTCTTCATGGTTGGTTTTCCTTATATGTTTAGAGTGAGTTTGTTGTAGCGGTAAATTATGTTGCCGTGCAGGCTTTGACGCTGAATACGCCCGCCTGCTTATCCGAATTTCACTTCTACCCCGAATACTTCCCGCCATAGTTTTCGCACGTTGTCGTAGTGGGTCAGCAATTCGTCCGTTACTTCGGTTTTTTTGGCATCTCGCAGTTTGGTGTTGTGTTGCTGCTGGCGGTAGAAGCGGTAGGCGGTGCGGCTTTGTTCGGCGAGAGTTTTGTCGATGAGGCCGCAGTCGGCAGCGATGTTCAACAAGGCAATGTTGCCGTAATTATCGAGGAGTTGCGGATACTGGCGGGCATGGGCAAGTATCAGATATTGGACGATAAATTCGACGTCGACCACGCCGCCGCGCGCGTATTTGACGTTGCTGTCAACCGGCGGATGGGTAGGGAACATTTTTTCACGCATTTCGATGATTTCGCCTGACAAGGCGGTTTGGTCGCGTTCGGCGGTGAGGATTTCGGTGCGGATGCGGTCGAAGGCTGTCTGAATTTCGGGTGTGCCACAGATGAAGCGGGCGCGGGTGAGGGACTGGTGTTCCCACGTCCAGGCGTTTTCGCGCTGGTATTTTTCGAAGGCGGCGATGCTGTGGGCGAGGAAGCCGGCGTCGCCGTTGGGGCGCAGGCGCAGGTCGGTTTCGTAGAGGCTGCCTGCTCCGGTGGCGGCGGAAAGCCAGTTGGTCAGGCGGCGGGCAAGGCGGCTGTAAACGTCGCCTGCATCGGAATGCGGGTCGTCGTAAAGATAGACCAAGTCGAGGTCGGAGGAATAGCTGAGCTCTTTACCGCCCAGTTTGCCGTAGCCGATGATGGCAAATTGCGGCGTGTCGCGGTGTTTTTTGGGCATATCCGCCCACGCGCATGGCACAGCGGCGGCGAGGATGGTGTCGGCAAGTGCGGAGAGTTGATCGGAAAGTGATTCTACCGTCCACAATTCGGCAAGGTCTTGAACGGCGAGGCGGAAGACTTGGGCGTGTTGGAAATGGCGCAATGTGTCCATTTGCGCTTCAGTATCGCCGCCGCAGGCTTTGAGGTCGTTTGAAAGTGCGGCGGCAAGGGCCGGCCAGTCAAACGTGGTATCCAAAAGCTGGGCGCTGATGAGTTCGTCCAGCAGAATCGGGTATTTGCTCAGATACGCCGCCACCCATGAGCTTTGGCTCATGATTTGTGCCAGATGCGCCAAGGTTTGCGGATGTTCGTTAAGGAAGGCGAGATAGGCGGAGCGGCGGCTGATGTTTTCGAGGAAATCAAACAGCCGCATCAGCGTATCGGTCGGATTGGGTTGCTCGGCCGCCGCCTGTACGAACAGCGGCACAATGGCGTCAAAACGCGGCTGGGCGTGTGCGGAGAGGTGGCGGTATTTATGACCGTGCCGGATTTGGTCTAGCCTTGCGGCGATGGTTTCGGCATCGAACCCGTGTTCTTTCAGACGGCCTTGCCGCTCTTCTTCGTCGGGCTTTTCCTGCCATACCCACTGCCATTCGCTATTGTCGGGGGTTTGTTCTTCGGGTTCGCTCAAAATTTCGTTGAACAACTGATTGACCTTGGTGCGGTGAATGTTGAGGTCGTCTGAAAAGGCGGCGTAGCTGTCGAAACCCATGCTTTCGGCGAGCAGTTGCTGCTGTTCGGGTGAGGCAGGCAGGGTTTGGGTTTGCTGGTCGTCCCAGTATTGCAGTCGGTGTTCGACGTCGCGCAGGAAGCGGTAGGCGGCAAGCAGGGTTTCGACGTTTTCAGACGGCATGATGCCCAGCTCGGCAAGTTTCTTCAGCGTTTCTTGCGTGCCTTTCAGTTGCAGCGCGCGCATTTGGCCGCCACGTATCATCTGGAAAATCTGGGCGATAAATTCAACTTCACGGATGCCGCCTGCGCCGAGTTTGATGTTGTCCGCCATGCCTTTTTTGCTAACTTCGCTGCGGATTTGGCGGTGCAAGTTGCGCATCGCTTCATACGCGCTGTAATCCAGATATTTGCGGAACACAAAGGGGCGTACCAGCGCTTTGATGTCGTTCGGATACGGCGTAACCACGCGGCCTTTGCACCACGCATAGCGTTCCCATTCGCGCCCTTGCGTAATCAAATATTGTTCCAGCGCGGTTTCACTCAACACCAGCGCGCCCGAATCGCCGTCCGGCCGCAGCCGCATATCGACGCGGAACACCTGCCCGTCGGCGGTGATGTCATTCAGCAGCGCAATCAATTTCTGCCCGACTTTGGTGAAAAACTCCTGATTGCCCCGTTCGCGCCTGCCGTCGGTGTCGCCCGATTCGGGATAGACGAAAATCAAGTCGATGTCGGAAGACACGTTCAACTCATAGCCGCCCGCCTTGCCCATCGCCACCACGCTCAAATACTGCGGCGATTTCGTATAACGCCCGATCGGCGTACCATACATATCCTGATAATAGGCGTAAGAAAAGTCTAACGCAGTATTCACGGCAAAATCGGCAAACAGCGTAATCGTACGGGTTACTTCGTTCAAATCGCTGATGCGGTTGATATCGCGCACGATAATCTGCGACACGACATAACGGCGCAACTCGCGCAACTGCCGCGCTAATTCTTCCTCGTTTTCTTCCGCGCGGATTTTGTCCCAATCGGCAAAAGCTTGAAAATCAGCTTCGGTCAACGCCTTGTCCAGCATAGGCAGGAAAATTTCGGGCTTGAGTTTGCCGGAATCAAGATTACGGGCGAGAAAAAGGGAATAACGGCGGGCAGTATCGAGGCGGTTCATAATCTTTGCCTGAATAAACAGAAAAGACCATCATAGCAAGGTTTCAGGCCGTCTGAAACCCACGCTTTCCCCTATCCGTGCAATCGGCTAAAATACCAACCTTTGCAACCCCCACATAAGGAAACCGCCATGACCCGTATGGTTCACTGCGTCAAACTCGGCAAAGAAGCCGAAGGCATGAAATTTCCGCCGCTGCCCAACGAATTGGGCAAACGCATTTTTGAAAACGTTTCCCAAGAAGCATGGATGGCTTGGACCCGTCACCAAACCATGCTCATTAACGAAAACCGCCTAAGCCTTGCCGATCCGCGCGCACGCGAATACCTCGCCCAGCAGATGGAACAATACTTCTTCGGCGACGGAGCAGATGCCGTACAAGGCTATGTTCCGCAAGAGCCTAAATAAGCATTGAAAAGCCAAGGCCGTCTGAAACCCGATTTTCAGACGGCCTTTAAAATTCCCGATTGCCCCGCATATTAGGCAAATAGAACAGATAAATCATACAAACCCATGATTCTCTGTTAGAATCCAAATTTCATTCATTCTCAATCTATATTGGAGCAAACGCCATGCAAAACGACGTTTACGACTATACCTCGCAAGGCTCGGTTGCCAAAAATACCGTCCTACAAAAAACCTACCGCCTGCTCGGCCTGTCTTTCATTCCTGCCGTTGCCGGCGCATTCTTTTCCGCCAAAACAGGCTTTAACATTTTCTCCATGTTCGGTTCATCTTGGATTGCCCTAGCTGCCTTCTTCGGCTTCTTCTACGGCATGACCTTCCTGATCGAGAAAAACCGTTACAGCAACGTCGGCGTAGCCCTGTTGATGATCTTCACTTTCGGCATGGGCCTTGCCATCAGCCCTATGTTGCAATACGCCCTGGCGATTAACAACGGCGCGCAAATCGTCGGTACGGCCGCCGCCATGACCGCTGGTGTCTTCTTCACCATGTCCGCCATGGCGCGCCGCACCACAATGAATATGAATAAACTCGGCAGCTTCCTCGGTGCCGGCGCCATCGTGCTCATGATTGCCGTTGTGGCCAACATCTTCCTCAACATCCCTGCCCTGAGCCTGACCATCGCGGCCGGCTTCGTTGTCTTCAGTTCCCTGATGATTATGTGGCAGGTGCGTGCCGTTATCGACGGTGGTGAAGACAGCCACATCAGCGCGGCGCTGACCATCTTCATCTCCATCTACAACATTTTCAGCAGCCTCTTGAGAATCCTCATCTCTATTAGCGGTGACGACTGATAAAGCCGCAAAGGCCGTCTGAAATTTCAGACGGCCTTTTTGATTTTTGACATCACCGGCAAACTCCCCTATCCTGAACGTACACAAACCCCATTCCCAACCCAAAATGACCACGACCACTCCGCGCCGTGCAGTGTACGCAGGCAGCTTCGACCCTCCCACCCTCGGCCACCTGTGGATGATACAGGAAGCCCAATCCCTCTTTGACGAACTCATTGTCGCCATCGGCACCAATCCCGAAAAGCGCAGCACCTACACCATAGAAGAACGCCGCGCCATGCTCGATGCCATTACCCACCCCTTCCCCAATGTCCGCATCAGCGTGTTTGAAAACCGCTTTTTGGTCGATTATGCCCGCGAAGCCAAAGCCAATTTTATCGTCCGCGGCATCCGTTCCGCCGCCGACTACGAATACGAACGCTCGATGCGCTACATCAACAGCGACATCGCCCCCGAAATCTCCACCGTCTTCCTGATGCCGCCGCGCGAAATAGCCGAAGTATCCTCCACCATGGTCAAAGGCCTGGTCGGCCCACAAGGCTGGCGCGACATGATAGGCCGCTACCTCCCCGACCCCGTCTATCAAAAAATCCTGCAAGACCACGAAACAAACACATAAAACAAAGGCCGTCCGAACATTTCAGACGGCCTTCCAATTTTCATTGATTATTTACGGGCAGACGTCAACGCCTGCAGGTTTTGATTCAACGTTTCCATGTCCAACCAACCGGCGGCAATAAACAGCATCAAAATCACCGTACCCACACACAGCACGCCGATACCATACAACAGATAGCCCACCAAAACACGGCCTACCGTCGCATTCCCCATCCACATCAAACCGCGTACCTGCACCACAAAAACCCAAGCCTGCCACAGCAGCGCAAACGCAGCCAACGCCGGCACATACAACACCAGCAACAGCGGCAGCAGCAAAGCCTCAGACACCAAAATAAAGCCCCACAAAGGCAACCGGGGCGCACCGTAATAATGCAGCACCTTGCGCATCGAGCGGCTCAACACCAACCATTTCACAATCACCAAAATCACCGACAGGCACACCGCCGCCGCGCCACTGCCAAACAAAGGCGACATGCTGGCCGCATTCACCACACCCAACAGCAGCAACACCGCCGCCATCACCAAAGGCGAATACAAATACGTCTCCGGCGAACGATAGCGCAAACGCAAAACATCCCACATATCACGAACAAACACATACAGCATGGCATAAATCCAAAGCAAAAAAGCCGATTGTATCTTAGGCCGTCTGAAAATCAAACCGGCAAACCTAAAAACCGCCAATTAAAACGAAAAATAATTCAATACAAAACAAAATCTTAATTTACCGCCTCAAAAATAAAGCCTACAACCGCTTGCACAAGGCAACGAAATTTGGTTTAATTCACATCTCGCAACGAAACACGCGAAGGCCAGATAGCTCAGTTGGTAGAGCAACGGATTGAAAATCCGTGTGTCGGCGGTTCGATTCCGCCTCTGGCCACCACCAACCGCCTTGAAGCGGTTATTTTTTTATCTATACGATTTGCACGCCATACTTAGCGCAAATCCCATTCCAGACCATGCGTCCCGATTTCCACACAAGGCCGTCTGAAAATTTTCAGACGGCCGTTGTTCATGTTGGCATGGCATAAAAATCCGCTTTACCGCCCCATTCCGACAGAATACGGCGCTTCCATCCAAATCGGCTGAAACCTTCGCGAACATACTGAATATGAATAAAGTTCAAGGCCGGTCGGTTTACTATATAATACCGTCCAAACCAACCATAACTTACTCATTGCAGGGAAGATAATGAAAAAAGTGCTGATTGTGCATTACTCGCAAACGGGGCAGCTCTCCAGCCTGGCGCGAAATTTTGCCACGCCGTTGCAAACAGCCGGCATACAGGTCGATTGCGTCAATATCGTACCGGAGCAGGCGTTTCCGTTTCCGTGGCCGTTTTGGCGTTTTTTCGATACCTTTCCTGAAACCGTCCATTTAAAACCCGCCCCGATTCTGCCGCCGCACATTCCGTCCGAAAATTACGATGTGGTGGCCATTGCCTACACCGTTTGGTTCCTCTCCCCTTCGCAACCGATGACCGCCTTTTTGCAACGCGAAGAAACGCACCGCCTGCTGGACGGCAAACCGGTCATCACGCTTATCGGCTGCCGCAATATGTGGCTGGGCGCGCAAGAGAAAATGAAATCTTTGCTGAAACAAAACGGCGCCAAACTCATCGGCAACATCGTAAAAATCGATGCCTGCAACAGCGCGGCCAGTTTCATTACCACGCCCGCCTGGATGCTGACCGGCGACAAACGCTATTTCCGCTCCCTGCCCTCCGCCGGCATTGCTGAAGAAGAATTGGCGGATGCGGCGCGGTTTGGTGCGAAATTGCGCGATGCACTGTTAAACCAACAGCCTTTGGACGAAACCCTGTTTCAAAACATGGGCGCGGTGACAGTGAATGAAAAACTGATTTTCAGCGAACGCGCCGCCGGCCGCAGCTTCTTCGTCTGGGGCAAGCTTTTGATGGCGGCAGGCCGTATTTCTCCACTTTTGCGCCGTGCGCTGCTGTGCTTCTACATCGTCTTTTTATTGGCGATGATTTTGGTAGTTTTACCCGTCAGCGTAATTTTGAAAAAACTGCTGCATCCACTGCTCAAAGGCCGTCTGAAAAAGCTGGCGGACTATTATGCGCAACCGTCAGGCAGATAATACTTTTCAGACGGCCTCAAACCAGGAATCCATCATGCCCGAAGTTATCCACTACCCCGAACGCCGTCGCTTTCAAATCGACATTGACGGTTTGGAAGCAGGCTATATCAGCTATACCGAACACAACGGCGGCTGGGACGTAAACCATACCGAGGTTTCGCCCAACTTCCGTCATCGCGGCATTGCCAAACTGCTGGTGGACGCGCTGATGGAATACGCCGAAACACAACACATCCCGTTGACTGCAAGCTGCGACTACGCGGCGCGGTTTATCGGTTGATTATTTTGACAAACACATCATGACATCGAATAACACACTCAAAGACGTTTATCTCAACCGCGTTTCTGCCTTTTTGCCCAACGCCCCTGTCGGCAATGACGAAATGGAAGCCGTCCTCGGCATGGCAGGCGATGTGCCTTCACGCGTGCGCCGTATGATTTTGCGCTCCAACGGCATTTTGTCGCGCCATTACGCCATCGACCCCGAAAGCCGCCGCACGACGCACACCAATGCCGAATTGGCCGCCGAAGCGGTCAACGGCCTGTTTGCCCAAGGCGTTGCGGCAGAAGCCATCGGCAGCCTGGCCTGCGCCACTTCCTATCCCGACCAAACCATGCCCGGACACGGCGTAATGGTGCATGGTTTGCTGGATATGCCGCCTTGCGAAGTGTTCAGCATGGCAGGCGTATGCGCGGCAGGTATGGCGGCGATGAAACACGCCTACAACGCCGTACGCACCGGCGAACACGCACATGCGGTTTCCGTTGCTTCCGAAAACGCTTCGGCGGTCATGCGCGGCGAAGTGTTCCAAAGTGAAACCGACCATAAAAAACTGGAAAACGCGTCCCCCGAAATCGGGTTTGAAAAAGACTTTTTGCGCTGGATGCTGTCTGACGGCGCAGGCGCGGTGTATCTGTCCGACCGCCCCAATTCAGACGGCCTCAGCCTGAAAATCCGCTGGATAGACCTGCTTTCCTACGCCAACGAAATGCCACCTTGTATGTATGCCGGCGCAGAATTCCGCGACGGCGTATTTGAAGGCTGGAAACACGCCGATGCCGATTACGGCCGCCGCCACAGCCTGATGGCGGTCAAACAGGACGTCAAACTGTTGAACGAAAACATCGTCCGCTATACGGTGGAAAAACCCCTCTCCCAAATCGCCGCCAAACACGGCATCCGCGCCGAAGAAATCGATTGGTTCCTGCCCCACTACTCTTCCGGCTTTTTCCGCGACCGCCTTTCAGACGGCCTGAAAAATATCGGCTTCGACATTCCGCAGGGAAAATGGTTTACCAATCTGCATAGCAAGGGCAACACGGGTTCGGCCTCGATTTACATCATCCTTGAAGAATTTATGCGCACTTTCCCCATCGAACACGGCCAAAAAATCCTGTGTTACGTTCCGGAAAGCGGACGCTTTTCAACATGTTTCATGCTTTTGGAAGCAGTAAAGGCCGTCTGAATGAAGATTGACGACATCCCTCAAGACAACAGCGCCAGCTACCACGGCCACCGCAAAGTCATCTACGGCACCCGCGACGGCCACTACGAAGCGGCCACCAGCAACGGTTGGCAGGATGAAGCCTACGCCACCGAAATGGCAGTGTGTGAACTCGATGCCCAAACACAGGCCGCGCGCGAAGCCGTCGAAAAAGGCGAGTATTCTCCGCTGTACTACCATATGTTCCGCTGCCGTTATGATGAAACCGGCTTGGCCATGGCGGCAGGTGTATGGAAATGGCAGCTTCGTCGGCATTTCCGCCCCGAAGTATTCGCCAAACTACCGGCCAAAACCCTGCAAAAATACGCCGATGCCTGCCAAATCAGCATAGACAACCTCAAACAAACCGATATTTAAAGTCCCTCATGATTACCCTACATTCTCTCGAGCAATCCCGCGCCCTGCGCATTGTTTGGCTGCTTGAAATCCTCGGTACGCCCTACCGCCTGCAAACCTACTGCCGTCATCCTGACACTTTGCTCGCCCCTGACGAACTCAAAGCCATCCATCCCTTGGGCAAATCGCCTTTATTGGATGATGACGGCTTTATCTTGGCGGAAAGCGGCGCGATTACTGACTACCTGATTCAAACCTACGGCAACGGTCGTCTGATGCCCGAACGCGGCAGCCGCGAATACTGGCAATATCAACGCTGGCTGCATTATGCCGAAGGTTCGCTGATGCCGTTATTGCTGCTCGGACTGGTGTTCCGCCGGATTGAAAGCGCGCCCATGCCGTTTTTCGTCAAACCGATTGCCCGCAAAATCAGCAGTAGCGTCAAAAGCAGCTTTATCCATCCGCAAGCCGCCCTGCATCTTGCCCACATCAACAGCGAGTTGGAAAACCGCGAATGGTTGGTCGGCAACAGCCTTAGCGGTGCCGACATCATGATGAGCTATCCGCTGCAAGCCGCGGCCGACCGCTTCGATTTTGCCGACTACCCCAATATCCGTGCCTATTTGCAGCGCATCGAAGCGCATGAAGCCTACCGCCGCGCCGTTGAAAAAGCAGGTTCGCCTTTATTGAAACTCGACAAATAAAACAAGGCCGTCTGAAACGTTTTCAAACGGCCTGAAACCTTGGTTCACTTATCGAATAGCTTTGCGGCAAACGGCGTTTTTACCCAAGCGCCGCCCGAATGCTTTGTTCCCCCTCGCCGTTCCACTATAATGGCAATCCATATCCTTCTAAAAAATAACATCATGCCAACCGACAACCGCCCGACTCTTGCTATCGACACCAGCACATCCTTTTTGTCCATCGCATTGGAACATCAAGGCGAAATCCGCCTGTTTCATGAAAACGTCGGCACCAAGCAATCCGAACAAATCCTGCCGCAAATCGAGCGCCTCTTTAAAGAAGCAGGCATCACGGCCGCCGATTTGGGCTGCATCGTTTATGCACAGGGCCCCGGCGCATTTACCGGCCTGCGTATCGGCGCGGCGGTTGCACAAGGTTTGGCCACGCCGTTTGACACGCCCATGATCGGCATTCCCTGCCTCGATGCCGCCGCTTCGCTGTTGCCACCATCAAGCTGTGTACTGGCAGCCACAGATGCGCGTATGGGCGAAGTGTTCTACGCATGGTTTGATACGCAAAACCACGTCCGCTTGAGCGATTACACGGTTGGCAAAGCCTCCGCCATTGCCGCGCCCGAAGGCCAAACGCCTAGCGGCGGCATCGGTAATGCCTTTGCCCTCGCCGACAAACCGCCTTTTGACGGTCAAGCCGATATGCCGACCGCCGCCGACTATCTTAAACTTGCCCGCAGCGGCCGCTATATTGCTACTGACGCGGCACACGCCGAGTTGCTCTACGTCCGCAACAAAATTGCCCTGACCGCGCAAGAGCAAGCCCAACAAAAGGCCAAACCGTGAACCTGCGCCCAGCCGTACTTGCCGACTGCCCCACCCTTGCCGCCATCGACGCACAAGGCAATCCCTCGTCGTGGACGGCGCAACAGTTTGAGTCGGCGGTTCAACACCATCCCGACAGCGTTTGGCTCAGCCAGACCAACCACCAAATTACCGGCTTTATCGTGTGGCAAACCGTGTTTGACGAATCCGAGCTGCACCTGATTGCCGTTGCGCCAGAATACCGCCGACAAGGCATTGCATCCGCCCTGCTACAACACTGGCAAAACGCAGTGCAACAGCAAGACGCAACCCGATTGCTGCTCGAAGTCCGCGCAAGCAATGAAACCGCGCAACAGCTCTACCGCAAACACGGCTTCCAAACCTGCGGTCGCCGCAAAAACTACTACGCCCTGCCCGACGGTGGCAGCGAAGATGCCGTATTGATGGAGAAATCATGTTAAGCAGCCGCTATCTGCACCTGCACGAAGCCTTGGGCTTGGGCCCGATGTGGCTGAACCGAAACGCCAAAATCATCCATGCCGCGCCTCAAACCGCAACATCAGCCGCACCCGTCCGCCCCAAAACCATTGCTGCCGATACCGCGCAAACCGTGCGCACTTTATCCGCAGGTGCCCATCAGGCACGCACTGCCGCCATCGCTACTGCGCAAGCGGCCAAACCGGCTGTCCGCGCTCCCGAAGCAGCACCCAAAGCCATTGCCGAAACACCGACAAAAACAGAAAAAGCCGCGCATTCAGACAATCTGCCCCGCCTTGACGTAACCATCAGGCCGTCTGAAATCATGGTGGTCAGCATTTGCCCGTCCACCGAAGACAGCCTGCACGGTACACTGTTTAGCGGCGATGTCGGCACGCTTCTCGACAACATCCTCGCCGCCATCGGCCTCAAGCCCGAGCAGGCGCACAAAACCGCATGGGTCAAAACCGCGCCCGTATTCACTGCCCTGCCCGATGCCGAACACATCCGCTCCGAGCTTGCCGAAATGCAAAACGAGCTGACCGCTTCGCAAGCGCGCGCAGTATTGTTCCTCGGCAAAATCTTCGACAGCCCCGACATGATCGGGCTGATGAACGAATTGTGCGCAGAGCGGCCGCATTTCGTCATTCCCCACCCCGCCCGCCTGCTGATGCAGCCGCAACTCAAAGCGCAGGCATGGCAAATCTTAAAGCCATTGAAACAGCTTTTGGCCAAGGCCGTCTGAACATTCTGTTCAACCTGAAATCAGGTTTTTCACCAACAAAAAAGGGCGTGTTCGACACGCCCTAATGTTTTTCAATATTCCGCCGAATGCCAGAAAGGCTGACCCACCGTCGGCGTACTGGCGCGCGCTTTCTCACGCGCCTCCACAGGTTCCGCCTCATAAGCCAGACGGCCCGACTCGACCGCAAGCGCAAAAGCGCGTGCCATATTGACCGGATCGCCACTTCGGGAAACGGCGGTATTCAATAACACGCCGTCAAAACCCCATTCCATCACTTGCGCCGCCTGCGAAGGCAAACCCAACCCCGCATCGATAATCAACGGCGTGTTGGGCAGACGTTCGCGCAGGACTTTCAGCGCATAAGCATGAACCGTGCCCAGTCCCGTGCCAATCGGCGCCGCCCACGGCATCAACGCCTGACAGCCTGCGTCGAGCAGTCGGCGGCAGGCAATCAGGTCTTCGGTGCAATAAGGCAGTACTTTGAAGCCGTCTTTAATCAGGATTTCCGCCGCCTCGACCAGTTGGAACACGTCGGGCTGCAACGTGTCATCATCGCCGATAAGTTCGAGCTTAATCCAATCGGTATCAAACACTTCGCGCGCCATTTGCGCAGTGGTCACAGCTTCCTGTACGCTTTGACAGCCTGCGGTATTGGGCAACACAGGCACACCCATTTCTTCCAACAACGACCAAAAACCCTGCCCGTGCGCTTCGCCGCCGCTGCCGGCGCGGCGCAATGAAACGGTAATCATCGCCGGTTGCGCGATTTGAACAGACTGCTTGAGGATTTCCGGCGTCGGATAAGCAGCCGTACCGAGTAGCAGCCGTGAAGGGAAAGTTTCTCCATATAGGGTAAACATGATGGATTCCTTTGTAATATTATTTTTGGGGCGATAGCCTTCTGAAAAATCGGTTCAGATAGTTTCCAAATAGTTTTCAAGTCCTTCCGCGACCTTAGTCGGAATAAACTCGGTAATTGTGTATTTCGCTACGCCTTCTCGGTGAAATGGGTCTTCTGCAATTAACTTTTCCACCTGTTCCCTGCCTGATGCTTTCATCAGGATAATGCCGCCTGTCCGCGGCTGTTTGCGTCCAGACATCACAAATACACCTGCTTGATAATACCGTTCAAGATACGCAATATGCTCGGACAGGTAGGTTTCAACCGCAGCCAAGTCTTTAATATATTCCAACGATACGATAAACATTTCTTTTCCTTTTCTCAGCATTAAACCAATAGCGCAGCTATACACGCAGTAAAACCGCTTATCCGCCGACTACGGGGCGCACAATGTCCACTTTGTCGTTTTCGTTTAAAACCGTTTCCGCATACGCGCCTTTGGCGACAAACTGGGTATTGACGGCAACGGCAAACGGTTTCTGCGGCGCGGTTTGGGCGATAAGGTCGGCAACGGTTGTGCCGTTTAATGTGATGGCTTCATTGTTTAATATAATCTTCATAATGCTGCTCCTCTTGTCAGACTTCTTATTTTCAGACGGCCTTATTCATCCCACAAAGCCTGAAACGCTTTAACCACGGCTTCGGGATTTTCCGCTTCGGTAACGGCGCGGACGACGGCGAGGGAGGAAACGCCGGTGGCAAGTACATCTTCAGCGTTGTTCAAATCGATGCCGCCGATGGCGACGACGGGTATGCCGCGAGCCTGTTTCACATATTCGCGCAGTTTCTCCAAGCCTTGCGGGGCGGTGGGCATTTGTTTGGTCGTGGTCGGAAAAATCGCGCCGCTGGCGACGTAGCTAGGTTGTACGGACAAGGCGCGATCGAGTTCGGCAACAGAGTGCGTACTCAAGCCCAAGCGCAAACCGGCAGCTTCAATCGCGGCTAGGTCGGCAGTGTCCATGTCTTCCTGCCCGAGATGCACGCCGTATGCACCTGCGGCAATCGCTTCGCGCCAGTGGTCGTTGATGAAAAGCTGGGTTGCACTGTTTTGACAGGCTACGACGCAACGTTCGATTTCGCGTTTCAACTCGTCGCCATGCAGGATTTTACAGCGCAGTTGCACCGTGTCGGCACCTGCTTTGACCATGCGCTCGACCCAGTCAGCAGTGGGAACAACGGCGTAAAATTTCAGGGGAGATTTGAGTGGCGGGAAGGTCATAACGGCTCCGAAAGGAATAATTCGTTGTTATATTATCAGAAAAGGCCGTCTGAATAATATTTGTTTTCAGACGGCCTGATTGAAAAAATGAATATTGCCCTATTCGGCTTTGGCTTTATAAAAATATGAACATACTGATGGGTTATCAAAATGAGTGCCATATTGGCGCCCCACATTCGGAGACCCAACCCATGAAAAAAATTTCTCTTGTTAGCCGCCCTTCCCTTACTGTTTACCACTTATTCAAATGCCGCCACGCCTAAAGCGGAAGCTTCAAAACCAGCTTCGGCACACAAACAAACCAAGCAGCGTTTTTCCGGCAAAATCACCGGCTATCAAACCGCCGAGCATTTGTTCTCCGTACGCAAGGGCGACCGCCTGCGCATCAGTAAAACCGGCAGCCCTAACGCCTATTTCAACGTATGGGCACCCAAAGACGATGAAGCCGTATTTAACGGTTCGGCACAAGGCGATAAATTTGACGGTATCGCTACCCAATCGGGCAAATATAAAGTGCAGGTCTATATGATGCGCGCCCAAGCCCGCCGTAACACTACTGCCCATTACGCCGTAAACGTCATCAAAAACTAAGGGGCTGACGTAGATTAGCCCTAAATTCCACACCAATCTCGCAGGATTTTAAGCTGTTGAGACGGTGTGCCGAAGTTAAATCGAAATTCGCATTCTTTCAAGAACAGCGGGAAAGATTTGCGATCGATTCCGTTGTATTTTCGCAAGAAACGTTTTGCCTGATTCCAAAAATTCTCAATGCCGTTAATGTGGTTCTGACGGTCGACAAATTCCTTGGAATGGTTGATGCGGTAATGGATAAAACCGCTCACGTCCAACTTATCATAGCTGCTCAGGCTATCCGTGTAAACAATGCTGTCCGGCATGATTTTCTTTTTGATGACAGGGAATAACGTTTCAGACTTGGCATTATCCACCACAACGGTATAGACCCGTCCGTTGCGTTTCAGAATGCCGAAGACAACCACTTTTCCTGCCGCACCTCGACCACGTCTGCCTTTACGCTGTCCGCCGAAATAGCTTTCGTCCAGCTCGACAGAGCCCTCGAAAACCTCATCGGCAGCCAAGGCCAAATGATGGATGATGACATACATATTTTGCGGTAGAATAGAGTTATTTATCCTGCGACTAGGTAGAAGGCGCGGAAAGTCCGGCAGAACTGGTCAGCCTGATTGAAAGCGGCGACTACGAAGCCCTGCTTGCCGAAGATTCGGACGAACATGGCCAAGGCCACGAACATCATTGCGGCTGCGGCTGTTCCCTCGGCTGAGTCAGCCTGCCCATATTATCTACCGCCTCGATTTTCATATTAAAAGGAGACTTACCAGCATGATAAGCAAAGCAAAATTCAATACCGTTGTCGGCAGCATAGGAGCGGCAATAGGTATTTTCGTATTTGTCGCCTATATCCCCCAAATTATCGCCAATATGCAAGGGGCAAAGGCGCAGCCGTGGCAACCCCTGTTTGCAGCAGTATCCTGTCTGATTTGGGTTTTGTACGGTTGGAGCAAAGAACCCCGGAAAGACTGGATTCTGATTATACCCAACGCAGTCGGCGTGATATTGGGATTTCTGACTTTTCTGACTTCGCTTTAAACAAGGGGCTAATCTACGTCAGCCCCAAAACTAAACGCCCTCATGATGTAAAGCTTTAAAAAACAGCAAAGGCCGTCTGAAAATTGAAATTTCAGACGGCCTTTTAAACGGTTTGAAAAGGACGTATCGAACACGTCTTTTTTTTCCTATTACAACAGGAACATGGTTGCTAATCCCAAGAAAATCAGGAAGCCGCCGGAGTCGGTAACCGCGGTAATCAGCACCGAGCTGCCCAATGCCGGGTCGCGTCCGGCTTTGTCCATCATGACGGGAATGAGGACGCCGACGGTCGCGGCTAGCAAAAGGTTCAAGGTCATCGCGGCCACCATGACCAAACCGATGCCGATGTTGCCGTAGAGCAGCCATGAAATCACGCCCATTACCGTGCCCCAAATAATGCCGTTGACGAGGGCGACGCCGACTTCTTTTTTCAGCAGGCGGCCTGCCTGCGTACTGGTCATTTGTCCCATTGCCATGGCGCGGACGATCATGGTGATGGTTTGGTTGCCGGAGTTGCCGCCGATGCCGGCGACGATGGGCATCAGCGCAGCCAGTGCGACGATTTTCTCGATACTGCCTTCAAATGCGCCAATTACGCGGCTGGCGATAAAGGCGGTACACAGGTTGATGGCAAGCCACATCCAGCGGTTTTTCACCGAGTCCCAAATCGGGGCGAACAAGTCCTCTTCTTCTTGCAAACCGGCCATGTTAAACATGTCGGCTTCGGATT
>NZ_JBQCWZ010000024.1:0-34654 GCF_051956895.1 Neisseria sp. P0021.S006 | reverse complement strand
TGAAACGACTCAGCGCCGATGATAGTGTGGTTCTTCCATGTGAAAGTAGGTCACCGCCAAACACTCATTCCGAAGCCCCCGACTGATGTCGGGGGCTTTTTACATGCCTGTCGGTTCTGTCGGTTTGGCGGCAGAATTGGGGTAACAGGTGTTGGGGTCAAACATTGGGATAGTGATGTGCCGGTGTTTATGGAGTATTCGTGCATCTTAGTATTGGAATCGGAAATATTTACCCTGTTGTTATTCTTGCACAAAAGTACCGAAAGTTACGGTTAACCGTTTGGAATGTTTGAAATCGAACGGTATTTGCGTTAATATGTCGTATGCATTTATATGGAATAGGGCCGTGTTCTACTGTCGTGTGCAGTGTCGGCGGGGTAGGGAAAACCGTCCTGCAGACGGCCCGGTTGATTCAATCTGACACGTTATAGGAAAACCCTGATGAAGAAATTTTTATTTGGTGTAGTTGCCGCCGTGTGTACGGCATTCTCTTTGGCCGCCGTGAACGTCAATACGGCCTCTTCTGCGGAACTGGAGGCATTGCCGGGTATCGGTCCGGCTAAGGCGAAGGCGATTGTGGAATACCGTCAGAAGAACGGTGCGTTCAAATCGGTGGAGGAGCTGAAAAACGTGAAGGGCATCGGTGATGCGGTGCTGAACAAGTTGAAGGCGGAGGCGACGGTTTCTTCTGCCGCGCCTAAGGCCGCCCAGCCTGCCGTGAAAAAATAAGCCGGACTCTGTCTGTATGCCGCCCTGCGGCCGAACCGTTTGCCGGTTGGGCCCGGGGCGGCTTTGTTTGGGGATGGGGATGAAGCTTGAACCAATGGGAGGATTCCATTGGGTAAAGGGATAACGGCTAAGGTGTTTCCTGTCGGATAGAGATATAACAGATAAAGGGAATAAGGATATGTATTTAAAGGCATTTGACGGAAAACGGAATGGGGCAACTGTGCAGAGGGGGTATTCTTTGGTACAGCTGTTGGTGGTGATGCTGCTGGTTTCGATCTTGGCGGCGGCGGCCTTTACAGCCTATCGGGAATCGGTCCGTTCGGCCAACCTGCGTGCGGCGCATGCCGCGCTGCTGGAAAATGCGCGCTTTATGGAGCAGTTCTATGCGAAAAAGGGCAGCTTTAAGCTGACGTCGACGAAGTGGCCGGAATTGCCGGTGAAGGAGGCGGGAGGTTTCTGTATCAGGATGAGCGGTCAGGCTAAAGGTATCCTGGAGGGTAAGTTTACCTTGAAGGCGGTGGCGCTGGACAGGGAGGCGGAGCCGAGGGTGCTGCGCTTGAACGAGTCGCTGACGGCGGTGGTGTGCGGGAAGATGAAGGGGAAGGGCAGCTGTACGGACGGTGAGGAGATATTTAGGGGCAATGATGCGGAGTGTCGGCCTTTTACGGGGTAGAAACCTGATCTAAAGGGAGGAAGCGAATAAAGAAAAAGGACGTGGGGTACACGTCCTGGGAGAGGGTAGTTTAATTGTTCCAGCTAACACAACCAACCTCAGTTAGTTAAGGAAGGAGATGAAATATTTAGTCTTATCAGATTGGCACACTATCAATTTTCAGACGGCCCTTTGTTATAATTCTCTCTTTACCTGAACATAAAACAGGCCGTCTTATGGAAGTCATCCAATATCCCAATTCTCCGTTTAAACTCCATCAGCCGTTTCCTCCTGCCGGTGACCAGCCCACCGCCATTGCCGGCCTGCTCGAAGGGCTTTCAGACGGCCTTGCCTATCAAACCCTGCTCGGTGTAACCGGTTCGGGCAAAACCTATACAATGGCGAACGTCATCGCCCAAAGCGGCCGCCCCGCCATCATCATGGCGCACAACAAGACCCTTGCCGCCCAGCTCTACGCCGAAATGCGCGAGTTTTTCCCCGAAAACGCGGTGGAATATTTCGTCTCCTACTACGACTATTACCAACCCGAAGCCTATGTACCCAGCCGCGATTTGTTCATCGAAAAAGACAGCGCGATCAATGAACACATCGAGCAAATGCGCCTTTCCGCCACCAAAAATCTAATGACGCGCGACGATGTGATTATCGTCGCCACCGTGTCTGCCATTTACGGTATCGGCGATCCGACCGAATATCAACAAATGGTGTTGTCCGTCAAAGAAGGCGACACCATCGAGCAGCGCGACATCATCGCCACGCTCGTTTCCATGCAATACGAACGCGGCGATTTGGACTTCAAACGCGGCAGCTTCCGCGTACGCGGCGACGTGATTGACGTGTACCCCGCCGAAAGCTCCGAAAACGCCTTGCGCATCAGCCTGTTCGACGACGAAATCGACCGCCTCGATATGTTCGACCCGCTTTCAGGCAGCCTTATCCAACGAGTCGGCCGCTACACCGTCTTCCCGTCCAGCCACTACGTTACCCCGCGCGACACCGTCTTGCGCGCCTGCGAGTCCATCAAAGAAGAACTGCGCGAACGCATCGAATTTTTCGCCCGCGAACAACGCCCCGTCGAGCAACAACGCATCGAGCAGCGCACCCGCTTCGACCTCGAAATGCTCTACGAAATGGGCTTCTGCAAAGGCATCGAAAACTACTCCCGCCACTTCTCCGGCAAAAAAGAAGGTGAACCGCCGCCCACGCTGATGGACTATCTGCCCGACAACGCCATCATGTTCATCGACGAAAGCCACGTTACCGTTACCCAAATCGGCGGCATGTACAAAGGCGACGCATCGCGCAAACAAAATCTCGTGGACTACGGCTTCCGCCTGCCTTCCGCTCGCGACAACCGCCCGCTCAAATTCCACGAATTTGAAAAAGTCATGCCGCAAACCGTCTTCGTTTCCGCCACTCCCGCCAAATACGAAGAAGAACATGCCGGACAGGTGGTCGAACAAGTTGTCCGCCCCACAGGGCTGGTCGACCCCCAAATCATCATCCGCCCCGTCGCCACCCAAGTCGACGATTTAATGAGTGAAATCAACGACCGCATCCAAAAAGGCGAGCGCGTGCTCGTTACCACCCTCACCAAACGCATGGCGGAGCAACTCACCGACTATTACAGCGAACTCGGCATCAAAGTGCGCTACCTGCACAGCGACATCGACACCGTCGAGCGCGTTGAAATCATTAGAGATTTGCGGCTCGGACTGTTTGACGTACTCGTCGGCATCAACCTCTTGCGCGAAGGCTTGGACATTCCCGAAGTCTCCCTCGTCGCCATCCTCGACGCCGACAAAGAAGGCTTCCTGCGCTCCCACCGCAGCCTGATTCAAACTATAGGCCGCGCCGCGCGCAACGTGAACGGCGTCGCCATCCTGTACGCCGACAAAATCACCGACTCCATGAAAGCCGCCATCGACGAAACCGAACGCCGCCGCGAAAAACAAATTAAATTCAACGAAGAACACGGCATCGTGCCGCAGCAGATTAAAAAACAGGTCAAAGACATCATCGACGGCGTGTACCACGAAGAAGACAGCGGCAAAGGTCGTCTGAAAGGCAAAAACAAGGTTAAAGTTGGCGAGATTCACAATGAAGAAGACGCAATTAAAGAAATCGCCAAACTGGAAAAAGCCATGCAGCAGGCGGCTAGGGATTTGCAGTTTGAAGAGGCTGCTGTACTTCGTGATAGAATACGGAATATTAAGGAAAGTTTGCTGTTTTAAATAAATATATACAGCGCAATAAATAAGGTAAATAGATATGTTATTTTATGGATATCAAGTTAAATCCGATCATAGAGATAATTCACATAGAAAAAGTCAATGGAAAATTTGTGAAATTGATGAATTAAAAATTTTTACATTTGGATTTTGTAATAATTGGTGCAGTAAAGAGAACGATGTATTATGGTCTTGTTCAGAAAATTTCCAAGCTATTGGAGTGGAAAGCCAAGAAAACAAAAATGCGGGTAGCCCATATGATAAATTATATTTTGCAAGATTTACTAAAGATGCACAACATATTTGGCACGGATTCCCTATTTCCCAATATAATCAAAATGATGAAGTGCCAAAAAGTATAAAACTTGAAGTAGGAAAATATTTTTCTACCACGGAGTTTAAAGATAAATTTAATAAATGGATGAAAGGAAAGTTGTGATGATTGAGTTAAAAATAGAAGGAAATTATATTGATTCATTTATTTATTCGGGATCATTTTTCTTACTGGATTCAGAGATGAGATTAACATCATTTCCTTGGAAAGATGTTATAAATTGCATTGAAGAAAAAAGTCAAGAAAAAAAACAACTAATTTATAATTATTTTTCAGGGGGAAAATACGATGTTTCTTTAATTAAAGAAGAATCTTTTAACTACATTATTAATAAGGAGAAAATGGATAAAATTTCACAGAAAGAAAGTAATAAACATTGTGTAATAGATTTTGATTACTGGGTAACTGATATTGATATTTATAAGAATACTCTTTTTATATCTAGTCATGAGGGAATAGATAATTTTGCTACAAATCGGCAAGAATTACGAAAAGGGGAACCTAAATTTGAATTTTTTCCTCAGCAAAAAAATAAGCTTACTGAGCAAAAAGTTTTTGATATAACTGTTGGAAATTATTCCAGATTAATTGCTACCTGCGGTAAAGATGGTGCATTGCAAATTAATATGAAAAGCAAGGATGAGAAAGGAGGATTATTTGAATTATCAACAGATATATACCAACTTAGTGATGATATTTGGATAAACTGTGATTGGGATAGTGAAATTGGTATTGCTGTTATTAAGAATAAATTGAAACAAGAATTTTTTAAATTTAATACTATAAATAAAGATGAAATTATTTCTGATGAAAGTGGAAAAATTCTATTTGAAAAACTAAACAAAGAAAATAAAAGAAAAGTAATACAAGAAAAGCATCCTGAAAAAATGATAAAAAAAGATGATGTTATAAATAGTTGGATTGTAGAAGAAAATGGAAATAAAAAAATTGTTTTTCTTGATATAGATCTTAATTTCCATCAATTAAACTTAGATAACTTTGTTGAAGAGCAATCTAATATACAAGCGGAATTTGAAATGACGGACTTTTCTAATTTACATAGAGATTTAATTTTAGAAACTCAAAAGACTGATTTTGGGATTGTTATTGAAACTCTAGATAAATTATTTTTTATTCCTAATTTGTATAGTGGAAATAAAATTAATAAACCTTTTTCTCTTAATTGTGTAACTAATTGGAGAACTTTTCCAAAATCAAAAAATTATAGAAATCAGTTGCATATAGTTCAAAATGATCATGTATCAATAATCGGTGTTAACCTTGAATAACAAAACAAGCAAGCCGTAGCCTGTGTAGATAGCAAGCGTAGCAAGCGTAGGTTGGGTCAAGACCCAACAAAACTGTTCAATTTCGCAAAATGTTGGATTTGCAACCCAACCTACATTTTGCTCAAGTGGCACATAATAAAAAGGTCGTCTGAAAACCGATTTAACGTTTTCAGACGACCTTTGTTTCATTCCAAACAACAAATATAATCGCTTAAAGACTGGTTTCTTCCTGTTGGTTCAACACCCAACAAAATCCATTTTAAAAAGACCCCTCCCATCATGACCTATCCGCAAGCCCTGCAACAACTTCAATACTGGCTGACAAGCAGCCAAGCATCTCAAGCTAACCATCTGAATTTCAATGTACATCCCCTTTCAACCGATGAATTGCAGGCGATACGCGAATATACGCAAAATAGGCTACCTGAAAGCTATTATTTATTTTTACAGCAATGCGGCACGGGAGATTTTTTCTATTCATGGTACACCAGCGTGATCGATCAAACCGTATCGCAAACGCCCAAAATAGAAATCTACAACCTCGCCCAACTGCAAGAACAAAATCTCTATTACCAACAACTATTACGCGAAGAACTCGACGACCTACCGCCCGACGAACACCCCGACATAGGCGAAATCTTTATCATCGGCGCGCATGACAGCATGGGAGATTGGTTCGGCTTCGATTTGTCCCGTGCCGAACCCAACTTCGATATTTTTATCCACGATGCTGCCAATCCCGCCACCTATGCCGAAGAGGCCCAATGGCGACAGTTTGAAGATTGGATCATCCGTTGCGTGGAAAGTGAGGGAGAAGATACGCTTTAAATGGTGGCATAAGTAAAACACAGTGAGGTAAAGTGGGTACTCATTAGCCATGTATTTCTGCTAACCATGCTTGAGTGGCTACGCCAAACAATAAGGCCGTCTGAAAACCATTTAAAGTTTTCAGACGGCCTTATTGTTTATTCACTCAAAACCTAACAGTCAAACTCGGCAATCACTGGCGCGTGGTCGCTGGGGCGTTCTTGGGCGCGGGTTTCTAGGTCGACGGTGACGTCGGTAAGGGTGGCGGCGAGTTCGGGGCTGCTGAGGATGTGGTCGATGCGCAGGCCGAGTTTGCGTTGGAACATGGCGCCGCGGTAGTCGAACCATGTGTAGAACGTGCCTTCGGGGTGGATTTTGCGCAGGCTATCGGTCAGGCCGAGGTCGAGCAGGTTTTTAAACCATTGTCTTTCGATGGAGGAGCAATGGATTTTTTCGTGCCATTTTTCGGGGTCGTAGCAGTCGGCATCGGCAGGGGCGATGTTGAAGTCGCCGAGCAGGACGAGTTTGGGGTGTGCGGCCATTTCGGCGCGGACGAACTCAGTCAATGCGGCAAACCATTGTTCTTTGTATTGGAATTTTGGGCTGTCCAGGGCTTCGCCGTTGACGCAATAGACGTTGATGATGCGCACGCCGTTGATGGTGGCGGCGATGACGCGGCGTTGCGGGTCGTCGGGGAGGGCGGGCAGGCCGCAATGTACGTCTTGCGGCTCGTGGCGGCTGATGATGGCGACGCCGTTGTAGGTTTTTTGGCCGCTCCAGACGCAATGCCAGCCCATCATTTGCAGGGCGGCAGCCGGGAATTTGTCTTGGTCGAGTTTGAGTTCTTGTAAGGCGAGTATGTCGGCTTGGTGGTCGGCCAGCCAGTTTTGTACTTGGGGCAGGCGGACGTTGAGGGAATTGACGTTCCAAGTGGCGATTTTCATGATGTTTCCGTGTGTGCTATTGGGTGGGAAGGCGGCGGATTGCGCCTGTGGACATGGGCGGTATTGTATAGTGGATTGGTTTATTTTTCGATATGGGCTGAAAGTGGCAGGCCGTCTGAAAGCTGATGTTTCAGACGGCCTTGATGTTGTGATGTGGAATAATTTGTTTATTCGGCTTGGTCTTTGAGTGTGCGCAGGGTATTGAGGATGGTGGTGGCTTCTTCGGAGATGATGCGGTATTCGATGATGCGGTGGTAGCGTGTGAAATCGATGATGCCTTCGGTGCGCAGGCGTGCGAGATGGTTGGCGATGCCGGTCGGGGAGGAGTCGAGCGCTTGTGCCAGTTCGGTAATGCTGCGGTCGCCGTTAAGCAGCAGAAAAAGGATGGCCATGCGTTCGGGGTTGGCAATCAGTTTGAGAATGGTAGAGAGACGCTTGATTTCCATATTATTGTTCCTTTTGTCTGTTATATGAATGCTTGATTTGGGTTAAATTTGGATGATTGTAGTTTTTATTAAGATTAACCTTATAATTCAAACTCTTACCTTGCAGTGTACACGGTTTTGTAAAATTTGAGGGCATTGTTTTGCAATTTTTTGTTCATTTTCGATATTTTGCTTCGGTTGCAAAAATGGATTGAAAAGAGACGAAAAGGCCGTCTGAAATGTTCCGTTGCAGATGATTTTGCTGACGGATGTTTCAGACGGCCTTTGATTTGGCTTTAAGTTGTTTTTTCTTTTATGTTTGTTTTGAATCAGCCGATTGATTGTTTTTAAACAAACAACTAGGTTTTATGATTCTATGCTTAGGACTACACGCCAAAGGCTTGTCAGATGCTTGGATGTGTTGTCGAAATGCGACTACTTTTTCTTCCAGCCTGCGGTCATGGCGAAGGTGATGGGGTCGTAGTATTTCGGCAGCTTGGACGGAATGCCCACATCGTTACGGTACACGACGCGGTAGCGGTCTGCGAACCAGTTTGGAACGATGGTGTATTGGTGGCGGATCAGTCGGTCGAGCGCGCGCGAGGTGGTTTGCAGCTCTTGGCGGTTGGTAAAGCTGTTGAAATGGGTCAACAGTTTTTCAACCGCAGGATGACAGACACCGGATAGATTGCGGCTGCCTTCGGTTTTGGCGGCGGCGCAGCTGAAGTAGTCGTATTGCTCGTTGCCGGGGCTTTCGCTGTTGCCGTAGTAGCCTGTGGTCACGTCAAAATCGAAGTCGTTCATGCGTTTTTGGTACACGGCGGAATCGGCGGTGCGCACGTTCATGGTAATGCCGATTTTGGCGAGGTCGCTCTGCCATTTGGAGGTAATGCGTTCGTAGTTTTTGCTTGGTGCGAGGAATTCAAAGGTCAGCGGTTTGCCTTGTTTGTCGACTGCTTTGCCGTTTTTGTATTGATAGCCGCCTTTTTCAAGCAGGGCGCGTGCTTTGAGCAGGTTCGGGCGCACGCCCAGTTTGGGGTCGGTAACCGGCGGCATAGGGACGTCTTGATCCAATACGCCGTCGGGCAGCTTGGTGCCCAATGATTTGAGCAATGCGGTTTCCGCGCTGTCCGGCTTGCCGGTTGCGGCCATGGTGCTGTTGGTGAAGAAGCTGTCGGTGCGGCGGTATGCGCCGTAGAAGATGCGGCGGTTGACGCTTTCGTAGTCGAAGCTTTCAATCAAGGCGCGGCGGACGTAAATATTGTCCAAGGGCTTGTGGCGCATATTGATGACGAAGCCTTGCATGCCGGCCGTGCTGTTTTGTATCCATTCGTGTTTGGACAGATTGCGTTTTTTGAGGACTTCGTCGGAGTAGGCGCGCGCCCAGTTGCGGGCGACGTTTTCTTGTACGAAGTCATATTGGCCGCCTTTCAGCCCTTCGATGCGGACAACTTCGTCTTTGACGTATTTGATGCGGATGTGGTCGTAGTTGTAGCGGCCTTTGCGCACGGGCAGATTTTGCGCCCAGTAGTTTTTGTCGCGGACAAACTCGCTGATGCGGCCGTTTTCGGCTTTGGCAAAACGGTAGGGGCCGGAGCCGATCGGCAGGCTGTTGGGAGCGGCTGCCAGGCCTTTGGGATAACTTTTATGCGAGAAGACGGGCAGGCTGCCGAGAATCATGTGCAATTCTGAGTTGCGCTGCTTGAAGCGGAACACGACGGTGCGATCGCTGGGCGTTTCCACCTTGGCTACGTCGCTCCAGTAGAAGTGGTACATGGGGGCGGCGGCTTTGTCTTTGGTCAGGATGTTAAATGAAGCGGCAACGTCTTTGGCCAAAACGGGATCGCCGTTGTGGAATTTGGCTTTGGGGTTGATTTTGAAGGTAACGGAAAGGCCGTCCGGCGCCAGGGCGATGTCTTCGGCAATCAGGCCGTAAACGGCGTAAGGTTCGTCCATGCTTTGCTCGGTCAGAGTGTCGAGCGTCAGCATGCTGATGCCGTATTCGTGGTTGCCTTTGAGGGTAAAGGGATTGAGCGTGTCAAAAGCACCGAGGAAAGGCGTGGTAAACGTGCCACCTTTCGGGGCGTTGGGATTGACGTATTCGAAAGCGGTGAAGTTGGCCGGATATTTCGGTGGTTGGCCAAGGCTTACGCCGTGGGCGGCAAAAGCGGCAGATGGAATCAGACCGAGCAGCGAGAGTAGGGCTGGTGTTTTCATCTATTTTTCCTTGTAGGTTGAATGTAGTATTCAGTAGTGTGCTGATTATAGCAAAGGCCGTCTGAAACTTGATATTTTTGCTTTCAGACGGCGTCAGGTTTAAGAGGATTGTTTTTTCGTATGGGCACTGAACTCGGCCAGCGTCATGTTCAAGGTTTCCAAGCAGGGTTGCATAATGTGGTCAACCGTTTGATTGACCTTGTCTTTATTAAGCGTTTGCGGACGGTAGACAAAGAGTTTGAACAGCTCCGCCAAGTCGATGGACTCCGCCCCCATTTTCAAGACCCAGCCCTGACGGCCGGAATAGACATAACCGTGTCGCGCCAGCTTTTCTAAAAGCTCGCCCAATTCGTCAAAGCCCATATTGATATGCCGTCTGAACTCCTGCACCGGCAATGCCTTGCCGCTTTGTTGGGCAGAATCGAGCAGCAGCAGGATTTTCAATACATCGTCAAAGCGGCCGCGCGCATCCAGACTGCGGCGGAACGCTTCGCCGCGCCAGTAGGACAGGGACGAGGTCAAAACCGCGCCACCCAATACCAGCGTCCATAACAGGTTGAGCCACAACAGGAAAAACGGTACCGCGGCAAATGCGCCGTAAATCGATTTGTAGCCGTCAAAGTTGCCCATATACCAAGCGAACAAAAAGCGTGCCGTTTCCAAGCAAAACGCCGTTACGGCCGCGCCGACCAAAGCATGGCTGGCAGGCACGAAACGGTTGGGCACAAAGCGGTATAAACCCCACAGCAGCAGCGTAATAAATGAAACCGTAGTGATGACCCTCAGCCATTCCGAACCGCCCACTACTTGCACCTGACCGATCACGACCGACAAGCCCACGCCCAAAGACAAAGGCCCAAACGTCAGCAACGCCCAATACACCAAAAACTGCATCATCCAAGGCCGTTGCGAATTGACGCGCCAAATCCGGTTGAACGCATTGTCTATCGTCCGAATCAACATCAGCGAGGTTACGACCAACATCACACTGCCGATCGCCGTCAGATTGGTAGCCTTATCGCGGAATGCATTGATGTAGTCAAACACCATGTCCGCGCCCTGCGGAACGATGGTGCGGTTGATAAAAGAGATAAATTCCCCCGACCATTGGTCGAAAACAGGGAAGGCAGAAGCGATGACGACCATCACCGTCAACACGGGTACTAAAGCCAAAAGCGTTGTAAACGTCATGCTTGCCGCCACCTGCGGCACGCGCTCCTCATCAAAACGGCGCACGACAAACCAAGCGAACGCCACGCCTTTACTCTTTAAAAAACCTTGCCACCATTGCGAAAACGGCATAACCTTTTCCCTCTTTTAAATTGAAATTTCTTCTTTTCAGACGGCCCGAGTATTTAAAAGGCCGTCTGAAACCTGATAGCATTGTAACGGAAACCCCAAATGAACCCAAATCCTCTGAAAATCCTCGTTCTCTTTTATTCCCAAAATGGCAGCACGCGCAACCTTGCCCGCCAAATCGCACGCGGTATCGAAAGCGTGGACGGTTGCGAAGCCGTGTTGCGTACCGTTCCCAAAGTTTCCACCGTTTGCGAAGCCGTTGAAAAAGCCATTCCCGACGAAGGCGCGCCCTACGCGACTGCCGACGACCTCAAAAACTGCGCCGGCCTTGCGCTCGGCAGCCCAACACGTTTCGGCAATATGGCCGCCGCAATGAAATACTTTATTGACGGCACCATTCCCCTTTGGCTCGGCGCAGAACTCGTCGGCAAGCCTGCCACCGTATTCACCAGCACATCTTCTCTGCACGGAGGCCAAGAAAGCACCCTGCTGACCATGATGCTGCCCCTGTTGCACCACGGCATGGTCATCAGCGGCATTCCATATACCGAGTCTGCGCTCAGCAATACCCAAAGCGGCGGCACGCCTTATGGCGCAAGTCATGTTTCCGGCCATGACAGCAAGCCGGCATTGACTGCCGAAGAAAACGATATTGCCTTTGCACAAGGTAAACGTTTGGCAGAATTGGCACGAAAATTGGCAGACTGATTACCTTGTAATAAAAAGATTAAGGCCGTCTGAAAACCTGATGATGCGGGTTTTCAGACGGCCTTTTTAGTTAATTAGGACTAGCTTAAAAATAAATATTTTGAATTAAACGAACTACTTAGAAAATAGTGATTAGAACATAGTTTCATCGGACTACATCTTTTTGATAGAATCTGCCACCAAATTGAAACATCAGCTAATTGGAGAGGCTATGTCACTACCTGTATTTCCCTATGGCAAATTAAGCTTTGCCGTCAGTCTGGCGCTGTGTTCGGCGTATTCTTTCGCAACCGAAGTAGAAAATACCCAGCCGCAAGAACGTGTCGATTTACCGACAGTTACCGTCCAAGGTGTCGGAAAACAGACTACTTCCAACTACACTATTCCTGCTTCCTCTGCCGCAACAGGCATCCGCCTGACCCAGCGCGAAACGCCGCAGTCCTTGTCTGTCGTTACCGAAAAACAAATGGACGACCAAGGTTTGGATACCTTACAGGACGTGTTGAAACAAACGCCGGGCGTGTTCCACAGCAAAATGGGCAACAACGTATCCGGCCACAGCCAGTTTATTTCGCGCAGTCAGGCGATTGACAGCATTTCCGTGGACGGCGCGCCCAAATTCCTTTACGACGGTAAAGCCATCCGCCGCGGCACCAACAATCTGGACAGCGCATTGTACGAACAAGTCGTCGTCGTACGCGGCGCAAGCGGTTTGTCCAACGGCGGTATGGGCGAGCCGGGCGGTACGGTTGCGTTGGAACGCAAAAAACCGACTGCCAAGCCTGCCGTCAGCGTAGAAGCCGGTGTCGGTTCGTGGAACCACTACCGCTTCGTCCTTGATGCCAATCAGCCTTTGAATGCAGACAATACCTTGCGCGGCCGCGCTATTTTGGTCAGCGACCACGGAGGCGATTACCTGCCGAACACTTCGCGCCACAATCACACTTTCTACGGTACGTTGTCTTACGATATCACGCCGCAAACCCAATGGCGCATCGGTACGGAAATACACCGTTTCCGCAATACCGGCAGCTCGCGTTTCAGCTACCTGACCGCAGCAGGTTCGCGCCGTACTGGATTCATACCATTTGAGTCTTCGCCACGCAGCAATTCTTCCGCACGCTGGGCATACGGCAAAGACACCAGTGCCGAAGTATTCACTTCCCTCAGCCATGAGTTTGATAACGGCTGGAAACTGACAGGCGATTACAGCCATGTTTCGGGTAAAAACGACATCGTTTCAGGCATTGCCGGTACATTTGAAATCAATCCCGATTACTCTGCACTTTTCACTTCAGACCGCGACCGCAGCAAATACCGTGATCAGAATTTTGCGCTGGCCTTGGACGGCCATTATCCAGCGCTGGGCCGCTCGCACGAGTTCAATGTCGGCATCAGCTATCAGGACAACAAAGAAAACCTGTCTTTCTATGAAGAAGGCGAGTCGATGATTCCCGATTTGCGTAAATTTGACGGCAACATCGCCAAACCCGATATGCCGTATCTGCGCGATGGTTTTTCACGCATGAAAAACCTGTCGGTTTACGGCTCGACCCGTTTCAAACTGACCGACAAGCTCGCCTTTATCGGCGGCGGCCGTTTTGTGGATTGGCGTTACCGTTACAGCACCAGCCGTAACAAATTCGCACACAGCAGCCACAAACAAAACGTTTTCATTCCTTATTTGGGCGTAACCTACGACATCGGCGACAATCTGACCGCCTATGCGTCTTACACCACCATCTTCCGTCCGCAAGTGCGTTACCTGACCAAAGACGGCGCAGCGCTCAAACCGCAGCGCGGCAAAACCTACGAGACCGGTTTGAAAGCCTCATGGTTTGAAGGCCGTCTGAATGCTTCCGCCTCCGTCTTTATGAACAAACGCGACCATTTGGGCGTGGTTGCAGGCAAATTTGCGAATGGCGAGGAATACTACCGCGCAGCCGACAACACCACGACAAAAGGCGTGGAGCTCTCTGTCGGCGGCCGCCTGAGTGACAAATGGCTGCTGAATGCGTCTTATGCACGTTCCAAAATCAAAGACAGCGAAGGGGTTCAACTGCATCCGTCTTATCCCGTTCATTTGTTCAAACTCTTTACCGCGTATGACGTAACCGACCGTTTGAACCTGGGGGGCAACGTCAACTGGCAAAGCCGCAGCCATACGCTGGACGAATACCCCGCAGACATCAATCCGGCTGCCGCCGCTGCATTGACCCAACGCCCATACGCCACGCTGGACTTGACCGTACATTACAAAATCGGCAAATCCACCCGCATCGGTTTAGACTTTGAAAACGTGTTCAACAAACGCTACCGCACCATGCCGGATATTCACGTCTACGGCACGCCGCGTAGTGTGACTGCAACGGTTAAACATACGTTTTAATTGAAAAGAAAAGTAGGAGAGGTCGTCTGAAAACCTGAGTGATCGGGGTTTTCAGACGGCCTGAATTTTTTCGGACATATTGTTTTAATGTCAAACCTGACTAAAAATTGCTCGGGATCTTGAGCAAAGAAATCAAAATGACAGACACAAAAAAGACCGGAACATATCCGGTCTTTTTAATGATGTCGCACTTACGCTTTATGACCTTTCGCTTCGGCAAGCAGGGCCAGCAATTCTTCAGTCGTATCCCAACCGATGCAGGCATCCGTAATACTTTGACCGTAAACTTCAGGCTTGTCCTGACGTCCTTCAACCAAGTGGCTTTCCACCATCACGCCCATGATGTTTTCTTCACCGGCTTTCAGCTGCGCCGCAACATCGCGCGCTACATCCATTTGTTTGCGGAAGTCTTTACGGCTGTTGGCATGGCTGCAGTCCACCATCAGTTTGCTGCTCACGCCGGCTTTTTGAAGCTGCGCAACCGCGTCTTTAACGTGCTCCGCGCTGTAATTAGGCTCTTTACCGCCACGCAAAATCGCATGGCAGTCAGGATTGCCGCTGGTGTGGACAATCGCGGAATGACCGGCTTTGGTTACAGACAGGAAGTGGTGCGGATGATTGGCGGCACCGATGGCGTCGATGGCGATTTTCAGATTGCCGTCCGTACCGTTTTTAAAACCGACAGGGCAGGAGAGGCCGCTGGCCAATTCGCGGTGTACCTGGCTTTCAGTCGTACGCGCCCCAATCGCGCCCCAAGAAATCAGGTCGGCGTAGTATTGCGGCGTAATCATGTCCAAGAATTCAGTCGAAGCAGGCATGCCCATTTCGTTCAAAGTCAGCAACAACTGACGTGCTTGGCGCAGGCCGTAGTTGATGTCAAACGTACCGTCCAAGTGCGGATCGTTAATCAGACCTTTCCAGCCAACGGTTGTACGCGGTTTTTCAAAATACACGCGCATTACAATCAGTAGCTCTTTCTCATATTTTTTGCGCAAGGGCAGCAATTTTTGCGCATATTCTACCGCCGCCTTAGTATCGTGAATCGAGCATGGGCCGATGATGACCAGCAAACGGTTGTCGCGGCCGTGAACTAAATCTGAAATCTCATGACGTGTTTTATAAACCAAATTGGCAACCTGAGGCGTAACAGGCAGCTCATACAAATGCGCGATTGGAGGGAGTAACTCTTTGACTTCTTTGATCTTAATGTCATCGGTAGGGTGGTGTTGGGACATGATGGACTCTCTTGTTTATTTTTGATACAGATTACAGGTTTTAGCAGAATTAAACAAGGCTTAGTTTTTTGTTTTAGCAATTTTATTCTAAAATTTCTTTATTTTAATTATTTTATAGAATTTAAAATTAGTTTATTTGTAAAAATTAATATTTAATTCTATTAAAAAATTTCATTTATATAATAAAGGGCTTTGGGTTTTTATCAAAATACAGGCCGTCTGAAAATGTTCAGACGGCCTGAAGTCTTACATAGACCAAAAATTGAGAAGCGTGAAGGCTATCGGTATTGTTCCAGCAAGGGCGAAGAGAAAGGAGTCCAATACACACCTTTAAGGCCGCTTTCAACCAATTTGTCATTCAACCAAGTGTTACAAGTATTGAATAAATGATAGCGTCCTTTGGCTTCGTAAAAAGCATCGTTAGACTGATGATGGATTCCTTTTAGCAAGATGGGTTGCCCATTTTCTTGTTGAAAACCGGCCAAGAGCGATTTTGTTAAATTCCTGTATTGCTCAGCCGTGACCAAAAATTTGACGACGTGGCTATTTTCTCGTGGTTCAAAAGGATAATAAGTAACATGAATCAGCGTACGGTTCAGCCCGCTTAATGCACCTAAAGCATTGGAGAAAGTCAAATCTTTCCACTCAGGCGTGTATAAATAAAAATTGCGCTCCCCCCAGCCTAAACCGATATGCGTTATCTGAGGATCAGCAGTGAGCGTGTCTTTTGGATTGACGACATCCGACCAATCAAAAATATCATTCTTCAGCGGCATGACTACATCAGTATGCACACCGTTACTGACTAAAAATAAAGTAATTTCCCCTTTAGGCTGCTCTTCATTAAGCGGCAACGAAGCCATCATCCAAGCAGATAAAAAATACAATAGGGCAAAAATAGGGATAATCAGCGCTATTTTGCCGATTTTCTTGAGGATGTGGAGAAAGGAGCGCATTCGTTTTTTTAAAGGCAATTAAGTTTGAAGGTGTGTATTTTCCATTAAATTTGTACTTTTTTCATTAGAAATGAGTGGGTGGTAGGTATCTTGCGATTAATGATAAAAATGGTTGTTTAATTTAAATAAAAGAAAGGCCGTCTGAAAAAGTTTAGACGGCCTTTCTTTAATTAAAACGGGATACTAAATCTCATCTCAATCTATGTTGCGAACGATTATTTTGTAGAGCTGCTGACTTGCTTCATCCAGGTAAACAGGTCGTCTAAGTCATAATCACCGCCGTGGCCGACATCCCAAGGCAGGGCGTAATCGACGGTTTGGCCGTTGTTTTGCAGTTTGGCGGCTAAGACGGCGGAGACTGCCAGTGAGGTGTCGCGGTCGTTGGTGCCGACGCGGATGCGCCAGTTTTGCGGCAGGTTCACGCCCGGTTTGCCGATGTAGTTGAGCGGGTTCATGATTTTGATGGTTTCTTCATCTGCGATTTCGGCGTTGGAGGCGGTGTTGTGTTGCATGGAGAACGCGGTGAAGTGGCGTTTATCGACGGTATTGGTGCCGAAGAGTTGGTTTTCGCCTGTGCTTAAATCTACGCCGTCAAAGGCCGGCGGTGTTTTTTGGCGGCCGGCGGCTTTGGCGTAAGCATCGAAATCGACGGAGATAACTTTGCCTTTGCGGATGGTCAGCCAAGTGCGGTCGCTCAGGTCTTTGCCTGCATCAAGTTGGGCTTGTGCGGATTTGGCAAGTAAACCGGCAATATGGTTTTTAAAGCTGCCGTTGCCTTGGGCGTCCAGTGTCAGGGGTTTGCCTTCGGGGGATTTCAGGTTCAGGCTGTTGAGGTATGCGGGGTATAGGGGTTTGAGGAGGTCGGACAGTTTTTTCTCGTCATCGGTCAGCGTGCCTGCGACCAGCTCGCGTTTGACGCGGTAGTCGAGCATGGAAATGTTCATTTTTCTGTAGTCATTGATACCGTTGAACTGCCATTCGTAAGCCATATCGGCATGGTCCAAATCGGTAATCGGGCAGTATGCGGATACGGCGAAAACTTTGTCGCTGCCGTCTGCCGCGCCTAAGGCTTTGAGGTGGTTTTCGTAATCTTTTTGGTCGGCTGTTGCGCCTAAGAGGGCGGACATCGCTCCGCCTGCGCTTGTGCCGTTGGAAATGATTTTTTCGGCATCGCCGGGCATGACTTTGTCGTTGGCTTTCAGGTAACGGACGGCGGCTTTCAAATCGACAATAGCGGCAGGTACTTTGCCGGTGGGTTCTGTTCGGCCGCGTGCGCCAGGGGAGGCGACGACGTAGCCTTTGGAGAGGGCAACCAGGGCGGCGTTAGGAGATTTTTGGCTGTCTTCAGGCTCGCCGCGTTTGCCTTCTAAAGCGGGTTTGCCCGGTTCAGCCGGCATATAGCCGCCGATTTGGTTGGGCAGGAAAATCGGTGCGGTTTCGGCATTGAAACCGTCTATCTCGCCGCCGTTGTAATAGGCTTCGGGTACATAAATATTGATGATTTCGTAACGAGTATCGACAGGATTGCGGACGTAAACCACGCCTTCGTAAGCGCGGAATTTAACCGCCTGACCGTTCACTTCGATGCTTTGTTCGGTGTATTTTTGTTTGGAGAAGTCTAGGTCGTAGGTATCTGCGGTTTTGACGGAAGCGCAGGCGCTCAATCCCAGCGCGACAGAAACGGATAAGAGGGTTTTGTTTAGGGCGTTCATCATCATACTTTCTGAAGAGGTAAGCGGATATGATAATGAATACTAAGGCCGTCTGAAACGCCAAGTTGGGTTTCAGACGGCCTGCTTTTTTTGTAGCGTTATGTAGTGTTGTACGTTACGTTGTAAAGTAATATGGGCTTAAATTTCATCTATTTGATAAATATGAATTTAATAAGAAATTATACCTTAAAAAATCTATTTATCCGGTATCTGTAAAAGTTTGAATCTGTCTTGTAAATAAGTATGCAGGACAGGCATTTTTGCTTTATCTACAGATTGATTCTACTTGTCAGAACGTTTTGCTCAATTCGACAAACATTTTGGTTTTGCCGTATTCGTAGAACTTGTCGTTGCTCCATGTTTTGTTGTGGGCAATGGTCAGGCGCGGGGTGATGCCTTTGAAATGGAGGGCGCGGTGCCATACGCTCAGGGAGGCGGAGGCTTCTTTGTCGCGGCGGTTTTGTTCGTTGCTGAAAACCCCGGGGGCTTGGTAACGGCGTTGGGCGGCGCTGAGGCGTAGGACGGTGGAGAGGCCTTTGGGCCATTCTTGTCCCCATGTGGTGCGCAGGGCGTAGCGGTTGAAGCTGTCGCCTTTGTCGTCGCGGTTGCGTTCGCGGTAGAGGTCGATACCGGCTACCCAGTATTGGCGTGCGTTGCGGTAGTACACGATGGAGTTGCTGAGCAGTTGGCTGGTATTGTTGGAATGCTCGCGGCGGCTGTTTTTCAGACGGCCTGCTTCAAATGCGCTGAGGGTTTGCAGCTTGGGTTGCCACCAATGGTTGTAGTGGAGGCGTGCGCCGCTGGTGTAGGTGTAGGGGTCGTTGCCGTAGAAGCGGCGCTCGTGGAACGGGGTCATGCCGACGTCGTTGCGCTGGTCGGCATAGCCGATGCCTGCTGAGAAGCGTGTGGTGAGGTCGTTGTAGTTGGTGTGTTTGGGGTAGATTTTGCCGTAATGGTCTGCGCCTACCGTGGCATAGAAGCCGCGTGGCAGCGACCATTTTTTTTCTGCGCCGATTTGATAGTGGATGGCGGTGGCATCGATGGGTTCGGGGAATGTCCAACCTCGGAAGCAGTCGTCGTCGGGATAGACAAGGCGCACGGCGCGGCATTGTTCGTCGCTCAGGTGGTTGCCCAGACGGCGTTGGCTGGGGGCTTGGTTGATGTTTTGTTCGCGCGTGATGTTCAAGCCGGCGTTGAATTGCCATGAGTCGCGTTCGCGCAGGGCTTTGCGGTAGGTTTCGAGGCGTTCTTGCAAGGCAGGCGGGAGGGATTCGGTTTGCAGTTTGTTGAACTGGTCGGCCGCGGCTTCGTTTTGTTTGTCTTCAAACAAGGCGGTCGCAAGCTGCCAGCGGACGGCGGAAGCGTCGGGTTGCTCGGCGATAAAGCGGCGGTAATGGCCGACGGCTTCGGCGGCGCGCCCTTCGGATTGGGCAAGCAAACCTTTGGCATAGCGTGCCATGGCACGGTCGTGTTCGGGCCATTGTTCGTAAATGGGCAAAACGGCTTTGATGCCGGGGATATTGTGGGCGACGACGGCGGAATACATGGCGCGTGCCAGTAATTCGGTGTTGGCAAGCAGGGTGTCGGCATCGACGTCGATGATTTTTTCAGACGGCCTGTTTGTCTGTTCGGCAGGGATATTGTGCGCTTCGGGCTGTTGGGGTTCGGCAGTGTTGACTTGAAGCTCGGGTTTTACGTTGGGCGGCACATCGGCGGCGTAAAGGGAAAGGGGCAGGATGGCGAGGAGGAGCAGACGTTTTTTCATGGCAATGTTGGGGATGTTATCGGTATAAGTGGGCAGATTGTACAATGTTTTGAGTCGGAAATTTTGCAAACCGAGTGCCATTTTATCTGATAAAGACGACAAAAGGCCGTCTGAAAACCGATGGGATTTCAGACGGCCTTTGTTTGCGAGTCGGATTTAGTTTTTGTCCAAATCTAAATCGGCTTTATATTCGATACGGCCTTGGCCTTTGTCTTCGATGGAAACGTCCAGCTCTTGTTTGCCGCGTTTGAATTTCAGATCGGCATCGTCGTGTTTGATTTCAGACTCAACCACATGGAAACCTTTGCTGCGCGCGTGGGCGATCACTTTTTTGGCCAAGGAAGGAATGGAATTGCGTTGGCCGGAAAGTTCGGCTTCGTATTCAAATTCGCCGTCGCCTTGATGATCGGCTTTGATGGTGTGCGCGCCATCCGGACGGTAGATTTCGGAAGGCAGTGGGGAGGCGAATGCCGTGGCGGAGAAAAGAGCCAAAATGCCGGTGGCCAGTAACGATTTTGCTTTGGTCATCGGTTTTCCTTTCTGAAAAGGGTTTTGAGAACGAAATCATCTTATCGGCATGCCTGAGGGGGCGGCAAGCGGATAAACCTGATTTTACGCGCGGCTACATGATTTGTTTGGAGGACGTTGATTCTTTGCTTTGGGCTGGTGTTTGCTTGCAGAAAAATGCTGCTGGAAAGACTTAGCCGAGGTGGAATAATTCGCCGCCGTGCGCCTTCAGCCATTGTTCGGCTTGGTCGACATGCGGCGTGAGCGAGTGGGTTAGAGCCCAAAATGCAGGGCTGTGGTTGGGATGGCGCAGGTGGGAGAGTTCGTGCAGGCAGACGTAGTCGGCGACATATTCGGGCGTGCCGATGAGCCGCCAGTTGAGGCGGATGCCGGTGGTGTGGCGGCAAACGCCCCAGAAGGTTTTGGCGTTGGAAAGGGAAATGGCGCTCGGGGTCAGGTGGGTGGTTCGGATATGGCCTTCGAGGCGCGGTAGCAGATATTCGTGCGCACGCTCGTGCAGGAAGCGGCGCAAATGGGTAAGTTGGGCGGCGGTTTCTTTTTCGGGCAACAGAATTTCAGACGGCCTGATTTGGATGTGGTTTGCTGCGTGGACGGACAAGGCCGTCTGAACGCCTTGATACCAAATCCATTCGGGAAGCGTGTCTGTAGGTGTTTGCCGAGCCGGTGTTTTGTTTAGGGTACGGCGCAGGATGGCTTCGTTGTCGTTCAGCCATTGGGTAAAGGTGCGCTGGGTAACAAACGGAGGGATATTGATGCTGACGGTATCGGCGGAAACGGGGCGCAAGATGAGGTTTTTCTTGGCACTGCGTTTGAGCTGGATATGAATGGTGAGGCCGTCTGAAAGGGTATGGGTATGGAGGTGGGGCATGATGTTGAGAAAAATATTGGACGGCATGGAAAGGGCGGGTATAGCGGCCCACCCGATGGAATGATTTATTTGGTTTTGGGCGCGAACGGGCCTTGTCCGGTAATCAGGGGCTGTTGGCTTTCGATCCATTGCTCGCATTGAGCCATGAGTTCGGCTTCATTGCCGTTGTTGTGGGCAATGGGTTTGCCGATGATGACGCTGACCGTGCCGGGGTATTTGAGGAAGGAATTGCGCGGCCAAAACTCGCCGCTGTTGAGCGCGACGGGGACGATGTCCATCTCAAACATTTTTGCCATGCGCGCGCCGCCGAGCTTATAGCGGCCTTTTTCGCCGGGCGGCAGGCGTGTGCCTTCGGGGAAAATGGTAATCCAATAGCCTTCGTTTTTACGCGCAAGGCCTTGTTCTAAAAGTTGTTTGTTGGCTTCGCGGCTGTTGCTGCGGTCGATGCCGATGGTTTTAACCAGTTTCAAGCCCCAGCCGAAGAAAGGGATTTTGAAGAGTTCGCGTTTGGCAACATAGACTTGAGGCGGAAAAATCTCTTGCAGGGCGAGGGTTTCCCAGCCGCTTTGGTGTTTGGCGCAAATGATGGCAGGGCGGTCGGGAATGTTTTCCGCACCGTTTAAGGTGTAGTTCAAACCGATGACGTGCTTGAGCGACCAGTTGAGGATGCGCACCCAAACTTGCGCCATTTTGTGCGCGCCGCCTTGGAAGGGCAGGGCAAGCAGCATAAAGGGGAACAGTAAAATAATGCTAGAGGAAAGGATGAACCAGTAAATCAGGTTGCGGATAATCAGCATATCGGGGAAAAGTCAGTCGTTTGAAGGCCGTCTGAACACCGTTGTCGGCAGTTTTCAGACGGCCTTGTCGTTTATAGGATGGCTTGCGCGGCTTCTTCGATTTGTGTGTTTTCACGCATGATGTATTGCGAGAAAGCGAGCAGGTTGTCGAAGACTTGGGTGTGTTCGGGCAGGTCTTGTTCGTGTTTGGCCAGCGTTTTTTTGCCTTTGCCAGTCAGGACGAGCGCGGATTTGCCTCCTGCAGCATCAATGGCTTGCAGGTCGCGCAGGCTGTCGCCGACCAGCCAGGTTTCGGCGGCATTGGCCTTGAAGCGTTCGATGATGTCGATAATCATGCCGGGCTTGGGTTTGCGGCATTCGCAGTTGTCGGCGGCGGTGTGCGGGCAAAACCAAATGCCGTCGATGGTACCGCCTGCTTGAACGGCAAGACGGTGCATTTTTGCGTGCATTTCGGTCAGGTCTTGCACGGTAAAGTATTTGCGGCCGATACCGGATTGGTTGGTGGCCACGGCGATGGTGTAGCCTGCCTGCGTTAAAAAGGCGATGGCATCCATGCTGCCTTCGATGGGAATCCATTCGTCAACGGATTTGACGAAATCGTCGCGGTCTTGGTTGATGACGCCGTCGCGGTCGAGGATGATGAGTTTCATGGTGGTGGCTCTTATTTTTCTGCTTTCAAACTGCTTTTCCATTTTTCAAAGGCCGTCTGAAAAACGGGTATCAGTTTGGCGAAGGTTTCCGGGGTATTTTTGACGTGGTAGAAGCCGCCGAGCGAGGGCGTGTCGAGGGCGAGGATGTAGTCTTCCATAAATGCGCCGTAGCCGTCTTCTTCGTCGGTGTAGTAGAACTCGGTAAACCGTTGGCCGAGTTCGGTAAAGTCGTCTGCCGTCAATGCGCCGTCCATGTGTTTGAGCAGGAAGTGCCGTCCGCTGATTTTGCCCGAGGTCATGGCGGCGAAGTCGGCTGCGGTTTCGGGGGCGGTTTGCCAGACGGGGTTGACGAGGCCTGCCTGCGCCGCCCACTGCCAGTACATGCCGATGTGGGTGGCAGCGTTTTCGGGTGGGAGTTGGTCGGGATAGTCTTCGTCGAGATGGAAACGGATATTGTCGTACATGGACGGTGTTCGTTGGGGGAAAGGGGGTATTGTAGCGGAAAATAATGAATTAGGCCGTCTGAAAGAGGGTGTTTCAGACGGCCTTAAGGGAATTTAACCTTTAAATACGGGAACAAGCTCCAGTTGGCTCAATATCTGGGCGGCAATGTTGATGATGCCGAAGAGGAAGACCCAAACCATCAGCCAGAATCCGCCGTAAACTTTGTAGTTTTTGCCGGCACCGAATTTATGGCGCGAGCGGTAGAGCAGCATGGCGGGGATGATGCCTGTCCAGATGGTGGCGGCCAGGCCGACGTAGCCGATGGCGGTAACGAAGCCGGTAGGGAAGAGCAGGCAGGAAATCAGGGGCGGCAGGAAGGTCAGCGCGGCAGTTTTGGTACGGCCGGAAATGCTGTCGTTCCATTTGAAGATGTCGGCAATGTAGTCAAACAGGCCGAGCGTTACGCCGAGGAAGGACGTTGCGATCGCCATGTAGGAGAACAGGGTCAACACTTTGTCCATATTGCCGGTTTGGGCGAACTTGGACAGCGTTTCGATCAGGACGGAAACTTGGCCTTCGGCAGCGATAACCGGTGCGAACTCGCTGCGCGGCAGGTTGCCTTGGATGGCGATTTGCCAGAGGATGTAAATCACAAGCGCAATCAGCGTTCCTGCCCATAGGGATTTGGCCACTTTGGGCGCGTCGCCTTTAAAGTATTTGAGCAGGCTGGAAACGTTGCCGTGGAAGCCGAATGACGCAAGGCAAACGGGCAGGGCGGTGGCGACATAAATCCAGTAGTTGGTGCCGGCAGGGGCTTGGGTATCAAACAAAACAGGCATTTTGGCATCGGCAATCAGGCCGCCGGTTGCCCAGATGAAGGTCAATACCATGCCGCCGATGAGGATGCTGGTGAAACGGTCAACCAAGCGTGCGGATGCCCAAACGCAAAAGGCGAGAATGCCGAAGAAGACGAGTTGGCCGACGGTGAGCGAGATTTCGCCGCCTACCGCGCTGCCGATGCCTTTGGCGGTCAGGTCGCCGCCGACGAAGATGTAGGCGTAGGTGAGCAGGTATAAAACGAAAGCGACGGCAACGCCGTTGATGATGTTCCAAGCCGGGCCGAGCAGGTCTTTGACCATGGTGTCGAAGCTGGCGCCGTGCGGATAATGGGTATTGACTTCCAAAATCATCAGGCCGCTGGAGAGCATGGAAAACCAGGTGTACAGCAACACGGCCAGCGAGCCGGTAAACCATACGCCGGAGGTGGCGGTCGGGTTGGCAAGCATGCCTGCGCCGATAACCGTACCGGCGATAATCATCGCGCCGCCGAATAGGGAAGGGGTTTTGGTTGACATTATTTATCTTTCTTCTAGAAATGCGTGGCTGCCATTATGCCGTAAAGTGTAAGAAAAGGTAAAGCAAAGGCCGTCTGAAAACCCGATTGTCGTTTTCAGACGGCCTTTTGTGTGTATAAACGCAACTGATTAAATCAATTTTCGCAGTTTCAATTCGTTTTTCAAATAGGCGTAATAAACCGGCGCGACGATGATGCCGCCGATGCCGAAAATGCGTTCAAAGACGACCATCGCCACCAGCAATTCCCACGCGCTGGATTCGATTTCCGAGCCGATGATTTTGGCGTTGAGGAAATATTCGAGCTTGTGGATGACAACGAGGAACACCAGCGAGGCGAGTGCGACGTAAAGCGATGCGCCGAGGCTCAAAATAATGATGATGGTGTTGGAAATCAGGTTGCCCGCTACCGGAATCAGGCCGACGATAAAGGCGACGATCAGGACGGTCATTTTAAACGGCAGCTCAACGCCGAACAGCGGTAAAACCAAGTAAAGGTACAGGCCGGTCAGGAAAGTGTCGATCAGCGAGATTTTGACTTGGGCGAGGAACACGCGTTCAAAGCTGGTTTCAAAAGTGACGATGCGTTGCACCAATTCGGCTTTAAACAATGGCATTTTGCGGCGGTTTTTACGCATTTTCAGGCGGTGGAAGCTGAGCATGGCGCCGATGATGATGCCGATGAGGATGTACACGAAGGACGTGATGCTGTTTTTACTGATGCGGGTCAGCGCGGCGCGGTATTCGTCAATCAGCTTGATCGCCGAGGCTTTGATTTCGGCCATATTGTTGGGCAGCATATTGAGAATGGCCGCAGGCAGGTCTTGGCTGTTTTTGGTGTCTTCCAAAATCGCCGCCAGCTTGGCCAGCATAAAGCCGACATGGCCGCCGTGTATCAGGTGGTAAATGCCCAAAGACATCATCGCAATGATGCTGAACACGATGGCCAGCGTCAGCGTGGTGGAAATCAGGTTGATGTTGTGCGCATTGAGCGATTTATGCAGCCGCGTGTTGCGCGGTAAAACACGGCGGCGGAGTTTGAGGATGACGCCGTTGGTGCGCGTAATAAAGATATAGGTCAGGATAACCGACAGCAGCAGCGGCAGCAGATGGTAGTGCAAGACAATCAGCAAGGCCAAACCCATCAGGATATAGGAAGCGTTGCGGAAAGTCGGGTTGTCGGTGTGGGAAGCGAGTAAGGACATGTGAAGCCGATAAGGTAAAAAAACAAAAAACAGGTCAGGCCGTCTGAAAAACCATGTTCAGACGGCCTAATTTAATGACGGCGGTTAGTCGTGCAATGAGGCCGCGTGTAGCGTGTTTTCCAACAAAGTGGCAATCGTCATCGGGCCGACGCCGCCGGGAACGGGCGTAATCATGGACGCACGTTCTTTGGCGACATCAAACTCCACGTCGCCGCACAGGCTGCCGTCTTCCAAGCGGTTGATGCCCACATCGATAACGACGGCGCCGGGTTTGACCCATTCGCCTTTAACAAAATTCGGAATGCCCACGCCGACCACCAAAATATCGGCGGCGGCAACTTCATCGGCAAGGTTTTGCGTGGCGCTGTGGCAGATGGTTACCGTCGCGCGGGACAGCAGCAATTCCAACGCCTGCGGGCGGCCGACAATATTGGACGCGCCGACAATCACGGCTTTTTTGCCTTTCGGGTCGATGCCGTAGGCTTCCAACAAAGTCATCACGCCTTTGGGCGTGCACGGGCGCATCAGCGGCATTTTGACGACCAGGCGGCCGACGTTGTAAGGGTGGAAGCCGTCCACATCTTTATGCGGCATGATACGTTCCAAAACTGCCTGGCTGTCGATGTGGGCCGGTAGCGGCAGTTGCACCAAAATACCGTCGACGGCAGGGTCGCCGTTCAATTCGTCCACCAGTTTCAACAAATCGTCTTGCGTGGTTTCAGACGGCAGCTCGTAAGAGCGCGATTCAATGCCGCTTTTTTGGCAGGCCAGTTTTTTATTGCGTACATAAACCGCGCTGGCAGGGTCGTCGCCGACCAATACCACCGCCAAACAAGGCGTGTGCAAACCTTTTTCCTGACGCGCTTTTACCGCCTGTGCGACCGCCTCGATGCGTTGCTGGGAGATTTTTTTTCCGTCTATAAGTTGTGCAGCCATGATTTTTCCTCCTCAATAGGGATAAATATTGCGTTTAAATTATCGCATTTTTCAGACGGCCTGACACAAAAGAGTAGCCCTGATTGTGAAACATAAAAATAAATAACGATTAAAAATAATAAGATAATCAAAAAATGAAAAAATAAAGCAAAGTAGATGTTGACCGGGTTAAAAAGGGTCTGTATAGTTCAGGTCTTCAGTCGGGGCGTAGCGCAGCCCGGTTAGCGCATCTGCTTTGGGAGCAGAGGGTCGTGAGTTCGAATCCCACCGCCCCGACCACAAAATTCTTAGCACGAATCGGCATGAGCGCCCGTAGCTCAACCGGATAGAGCACCGACCTTCTAAGTCGGGGGTTACAGGTTCGATTCCTGTCGGGCGTGCCAATTTTTACGGTGGCTGTAGCTCAGTTGGTAGAGCCCTGGATTGTGATTCCAGTTGTCGTGGGTTCGAGCCCCATCAGCCACCCCAGATGAAAGCCTGCATATTGTATGCAGGCTTTTTTCCATTTATACCCGAATTTTACTTCAGATTTAATTGGGTTTCAAAAAAGTATTTATCAAACCGTTTCATCATGGCATCGGCAAAAATAGCATTTGCTGTGTTATCAAATATCAATGAATACGCAGTCAAGCCCGAATATTGTACCGTTCGGTATCTTTTTATGGCGTTTCGCCGTTATCCTTTATAATACCCCGATTATTTTCTGTTTCATTCCCAAAGGAACCGCATCATGTCCGAATGGCCAGCTCCAGAATTTGAATCCAAAATCTGTCCGCCCGAAAAGCTGGCGGAGCGTTTGGCGGCATTGCCCCGTCCGCTGGTGTTTACCAACGGCTGTTTCGATATTCTCCATAGGGGCCATGTAACGTATCTGGCGCAGGCGCGATCGGCCGGTGCGGCTTTGGTGTTGGCATTGAATACCGATGCTTCGGTGCGCCGTCAGGGCAAAGGGGACGATCGTCCGATTAATCCTTTGGAAAACCGCGCGGCAGTGGCAGCGGCATTGGCGAGCGTGGATTTGGTCACATGGTTTGATGACGATACGCCGGCTGCGTTGATTGAAATGGTCAAACCTGATGTATTGATTAAAGGCGGCGACTGGCCTGTGGATAAGATTGTCGGTGCGGCTGAGACGTTTGCGCGTGGCGGCAAAGTATTTTCGATTCCGTTTTTACACCAGACTTCGACCACCAAAACGTTGGCGAAAATTCGCGAAGCCGGAGGAGGCGAATGACGGATTTGAACAGCCGCCATTGGGCCTTGCTCGCCGCACTTTCAGACGGCCTGCCGCAACACGTTTCTCAGTTGGCGCGCGTGGTCGGTATGAAGCCGCAACAATTAAACGGATTCTGGCAGCAGATGCCGGGCCATATCCGCGGTTTGCTGCGCCAGCACGACGGGCAATGGCGTTTGGTGCGCCCTTTGGCTGTGTTTGCCGAAGAATCTCTGCAACAAATGGCCGGAAAACAGGGTTTTCGTGCGCAGTTGAAACACGAATGTTCGTCCAGCAATGATGAAATCATGGCATTGGCGCGCCAGTCGGCAGATTTGGCGCATAAGGCCTTGTGCGTGGCGCATTTCCAAACCAAAGGACGCGGACGGCAAGGGCGAAGCTGGGTCAACCGACAGGGTGAATGTCTGATGTTCAGCTTGGGCTGGGCGTTTGACAAGCCGCAGTATGAGCTGGGTTCGCTGGCGTTGGTGGCGGCATTGGCTTGCCGACGCGCGCTTGCCGATATCGGTTTGGACGTAAATATCAAGTGGCCGAACGATTTGGTCGTGGCCAACGATAAATTGGCCGGTATTTTGATTGAAACGGCGCGGGTAGAGAATAGGACTGTCGCCGTCATCGGCATCGGTATCAATTTTGTATTGCCGAAAGAAGTTGAAAACGCCACTTCCATACAGGCATTGTTTCAGACGGCCTCTAAGCAGGGCGTAAGCGTCAAAACCTTATTGAATGCGGTATTGGCGCAACTCGATGCGCTGTTGAACGAATACGCGCAAAACGGATTCGCGTCATGTGTCGGCGAATACGATGCCGCCAACCGCGACACAGGCAGGCCGGTCTTGCTGCTTCAAGAAGGGCGCATTGTTCATGAAGGCGTAGTCAAAGGCGTGGATGCGCAAGGCGCGTTGCGTTTGTTGACCGACAATGGCGAGAAAACCATTGTCAGCGGCGAGATCAGCTTGCGTCCGGATAATCGTCCGGCGCAACCTGCCGCGACTAAGCCGGAACGCTTTTTGCTGCTGGACGGCGGCAACAGTCAGTTGAAATGGGCGTGGGTAGAGAACGGCACATTTTCCGAAGTCGGCCGCGCGCCGTATCGTGATTTGACCCAGCTGGGCGAAGAATGGCTGCAATTTGCCGATGATGATGTGAAGATTGTCGGTTGCGCCGTGTGCGGTTCGGTAAAAAAAGCGATGGTGGAAGAACAATTAACCCGTCCGGTCGAATGGCTGTCTTCCATGCCGCAGGCTTTGGGTATCCGCAACCATTACCGCCGTCCTGAAGAACATGGCTCCGACCGTTGGTTTAATGCGCTGGGCAGCCGTCGCTTTACGCAAAATGCCTGCGTCGTCGTCAGCTGCGGCACCGCCGTAACCACCGACGCGCTGACGGAAGACAATCATTATCTCGGCGGCACCATCATGCCCGGTTTCCACTTGATGAAAGAGGCGATGGCGCTCAAGACCGCCAACCTCAACCGCCCCATCGGCAAGGTATATCCGTTCCCAACCACAACGCCGAACGCCATTGCCAGCGGCATGATGGATGCCGTTTGCGGCGCGTTGATGATGATGCATGGCCGTCTGAAAGACAAAACGGGCGAAGGCAAACCGGTCGATATTATTATCACGGGCGGCGGCGCGGCCAGAGTCGTGCAGGCGCTGCCGGAGTCATTCGTTCATGACAATCAAGTGAAAATCGTCGATAATCTCGTGATTCACGGGCTCTTGCATTGGATTGCCCATCGCAACGGACAATAAAAAGGAAAACGCATCATGAAATGGCTGTTTGCGGTCTTGGTCGCACTCAACATCATTGTTTTTGGCAGCATGGTTGCCTATCGGACACAACATAAAACCGCGAAACCCGAATCTGCCTTGGAAGGCGGCACGCACGAATTATTGCGCCCGTCTTCTTTGGACGCGCCCAAAGCCGAGCCTCAGCAGGCATCGCAACCCGATTGGGTGGCGGATGAATCAGACGGCCTGATTATGGCAGAACCTGAATCCGAAGAAGCAGAAGCCTTGCGTAAAAAGCAAGAAGCGCAGCAGTTGAAAGAGAAAAAAGAAAAAATGCGCCGCGAGAAAGAAGCGCAAGAGCGTCGCGCAGCCGAAGAAGAGATGGACGCGGCCGGCGTGGAACGCTTGTGTACCAGCAGCGCCACCGTAGTGATGGATGAAGACGATTACCACCGCATCAAAGGCTTGTTGGGCAAATGGCCTCATGCGGCCAGCCGCAGTATCGAAAAACGTAACGGCGCATCCGGTGGCGAAACTTCTTCCAAAACCTTCCGCGTGGTCTTGCCTGCCGACGGCGACACTTCCGCCCAGCTTGATGCCTTGGGCAGCCGCGGCTTTAGCGGCAGTATTCACAACGGCGAAATCAGCATTGACGTAACACGCAGCCGCTCTTCCGCCCAAGTTTTGATTTCACGCTTGTCCAGCGCAGGTTTTGGCGGTGCGCGCATTGTCGAACAGGAAGACAGAAGCGCACCCGATACCGGTTTGAGCGTAGCACGCATGACCGTGGTCTTTATGGCGGTCGACGAGCGCGATGCCCAAGACATCAGAAACATTGTCGGCCGTTATGGCAAGTTGAACATGAAAACCTGCCGATAATCAGGCCTATTCGGTTTCAGACGGCCTGATAAGCAGCCGGCCAAGCCTGATAAACCGAACGCCAAAAAACACGAAACCCACTGTATCGGCAGTGGGTTTCATGTTTTTCGGTTTTGAGTATCTGATATAAAGGGGAACAGGTATGTTTCGTATATGCGCACTCCGAGTATCAAGAGATAATGGGAAAGAGGGGGATAAAATCTGTCGTTTAATGGCTCGGATTAGGACGTCTTCCGAGTGGTTTTGATTATACGCTAATAATAACTATTATCAATAGCAAAATTGAAAAAATAATGGTTTTTGTTGTAATGCTTTGTTTTGTATGGAAATTAAATTGTGGCATTGGCTTTGCCGTGATTGAAAAGGCCGTCTGAACGTCAAACGAACAGGCCGGTTGAAATAGGGTAAGGCAAACATTTCAACCCTATATTTCAGACGGCCTTTTGATTTGTTTCAATCACTCATAAATCCAAGCAATCAACATATCCAAAGCCATATAAAATACCGTATAATCAAGGCCAAATTAACTTTGCCTGCTCGTCGGGCCGTCTGAAAAATTATGCAACAAACCTACGCCGCGGTACAGCGAGATTTGCTCGAAGCCAACCACCTTTCCCCCGATTTGCTCGCCCAAAGCCTGAGTATTATCGGCGCCAACCATGTCGATTATGCCGACATCTATTGCCAGCGTACTGCCTATGAAAGTTGGCATTTGGAAGAAGGCATCGTCAAATCGGGCAGCTTCCAAATCGATCAGGGTGTGGGCGTGCGTGCCGTTTCGGGCGATAAGACTGCTTTTGCCTACGCTGACAGCCTGTGTATCGATTCGATCAACCGCTCTGCCAAAGCCGTGCGCGTGATTGGTGCGGCTGGCGGCGAAGCCAGCGTCAAAGTGCCGACACCTGCCTACGGCAAGCCTGTCCATATGGCGATTGACCCTATTGCCAGTCTTGATTCTGCTGCCAAAGTCGCGCTGTTGAACAAAGTTGAAACGCTGGCCAAAGCCGCCGATCCGCGTATCGTGCAAGTGATGGCCGGTTTGACCTGCGAATACGACATGGTGTACATCGCCCGTCTGGACGGCAAACACGCTGCCGATATCCGTCCGATGGTGCGCATGAACGTAACCGTCATTGCCAAGCAGGGCGAGCGTCGCGAGCAGGGCAGCGCAGGCGGTGGCGGGCGTTATGATTTGGCGTATTTCGATGAAAACTTGGTGCATCGGTTTGTCGATTCCGCCGTCAAACAAGCCCTGACCAATCTTGAATCCCGTCCTGCGCCTGCCGGCGAGATGACCGTTGTTTTGGGCAACGGCTGGCCGGGCGTGTTGTTGCACGAAGCGGTTGGACATGGTTTGGAAGGCGATTTCAACCGTAAAGAAACCAGCGTTTTCTCCGGCCGAATCGGCGAGCGCGTGGCTGCCAAAGGCGTTACCGTTGTGGATCAAGGCGATATTGCCGACAGACGCGGCTCGCTCAATATCGACGACGAAGGCAACGAAACCCGCCGTACTGTATTGATTGAAGACGGTATTTTGGTCGGCTATATGCAGGACGAAACCAACGCCCGCCTGATGGGTATGCAATCGACCGGCAACGGCCGCCGCGAAAGTTACGCTTCCGCTCCTATGCCGCGCATGACCAATACCTTTATGGAAAACGGCGGCTATGAGCCGGAAGAAATCATCGCGTCCATCGACAAGGGCATTTACGCCGTCAACTTTGGCGGCGGACAAGTGGACATTACCAGCGGCAAGTTCGTGTTCAGCGCATCCGAAGCGTGGTGGGTGGAAGGCGGCAAACTGCAATATCCTGTCAAAGGCGCGACCATCATCGGCAACGGTCCCGAAGTGCTGAAACACGTTTCCATGATAGGCAACGACACTGCGCTCGACAGCGGCATCGGTGTCTGCGGCAAAGAAGGGCAGAGCGTTCCTGTCGGCGTCGGACAACCGACACTGAGGATTGATGCCGGACTGACCGTCGGCGGTAGCGAAATTTAAACGGCAGGCCGTCTGAAAGGTTTTCAGACGGCCTTTTGCATTAGGATAAAACCATGCAGGAACAGAATCGGAAATCAAGTTTTCCCATAGTGATGTTGCTGGTGTCGGTTGCACTGTGGATAGCATCTTTGTCCAATGTTGCATTTTATTTGGGCAATCATGAAAGCATGAAGGGTTTGACCGTTTTGATTTTGGGGTCGATATTTGCTTCTTTGGATATCAGATATTGTGCGGCCTATGCGAATTATGTTTGGTTGGCGGCCATTGTGTTGCTGGTGTTGCGGAAGAAGGTTGTGCCTGTCCATACGGCACTTTGGGGCTTGGCGCTGGTGGCTTTCAGTGTGAAAGCCGTACACGTCGATGAAGCAGGGAATACATCGGATATTGTGCGCTACGGCGCGGGATTTTATTTGTGGTATGCCGCATTTGCGGTTGCCACCATCGGCACGTTTGCCGGAAAGATTAAGGAAAGAAAAGCCACAACGCTGGCAGATGGGACGAGAAATGACGCTTGATGAATGGTTGCGCCAATCGGCACTGCCCAAAAATGAAGCGCGGATGTTGTTGCAATATGCGCTGGGTTACACGCGTGCGCAGTTGGTTACACGCGGTACGGACGATTTGGCGGAATCTGACCTGCAAATCTTGGAGGCTTTGGCGCAACGCCGTCTGAAAGGCGAGCCGATGGCCTATCTGTTGGGCGAGCGCGAGTTCTACGGACGACGCTTTACCGTCAATCCCCATGTGCTGATTCCACGCCATGAAACTGAGCATTTGGTGGAAGCCGTGCTCAAACGCTTGCCGTCGCAAGGCCGTGTGTGGGACTTGGGGACGGGAAGCGGCGCCATTGCCGTAACCATCGCGCTTGAACGCGGTGATGCCGATGTTCGTGCATCCGACATCAGCGTCGGTGCTTTGGATACTGCCCGTCAAAATGCGGCCGAATTGGGCGCAAAAGTGGAGTTTGCGCAGGGTTCGTGGTTTGATACCGACAAGCCGTCTGAAGGCCGATACGATGTGATTGTTTCCAATCCGCCGTATATCGAGGATGGCGATGAACATTTATCGCAAGGTGATTTGAGGTTTGAACCGCAAAATGCGCTGACCGACTTTTCAGATGGCCTCAGCCATATCCGCCACATTACCCAAGAAGCCCCTAAATACCTGAAAGCCAACGGCTGGCTGCTGTTTGAACACGGCTATGACCAAGGCAAAGCAGTGCGGAACATTATGCTGGAGAACGGTTTTGCAGAAGTGGCAACCGAACAGGATTTGGCTGGATTGGATAGGGTAACGCTGGGGCGTTTGCCTGCTTAATGGGCATGGTTTGTCGAAATATAAAAAAGGGCGTGTCGATCACGCCCTTTTGGTTTTTTGGTTTAGCTGTTCAGACGGCCTGATTTAACGCCAAGCAGCGACGAACTCCGCCCAGTGTTGTTTTTCTTCGGCTTGTGCGGCCAGATAATGTTTGATGCGTTTGATTTCGACTTCGTATTCGTCGGCATCGAGCGCGCCGCTCATCATGCGAAAGCGCATATACATCAGGTAGGTATTGGCGGCATCGGTTTCACAATAATCGCGGATGTCTTTCAGACGGCCTGCATGATAAGCGTCCCAGACCTTGCTACCGTCCATGCCCAGTTTGCCGGGGAAGCCGCAGAGTTTGGCCATATCGTCCAAAGGCACGCTGGCACGCGGTTGGTAGAGGGCGAGCAAATCCATCAGGTCGCAATGGCGGGAGTGGTAGCGGCTGATGTAGTTGTTCCACTTAAAGTCGCGGCTGTCGCCAAAGTCGCCGTCGCCCATGTCCCAATAACGGGCGGCGCTGATGCCGTGTATCAGGGCGCGGTAGTGGAGGACGGGCAGGTCGAAACCGCCGCCGTTCCAGCTGACGAGTTGCGGCGTATAGTTTTCGATGACCTCGAAGAATTTGGCAATCATGACTTCTTCGCTGTCTTCGGGATCGCCGATGGTACTGACGCGGATTTTGTCCTGACCCCAGCGCATACAGCAGGAGATGGCGACGACTTGGTGCAGATGGTGTTGCATAAAGTCGCTGCCGGTTTTGGTGCGGCGTTGCTGCTGGGCAAACAGGACGACTTCGTTGTCGGGCAAATCGGCAGGCAAATCGTAAAGCTGGCGGATGCCGTTTACGTCGGGAATGGTTTCGATGTCGAAGGCAAGTATCGGAGTCATGGCGTGATCGGGTTGGATAAGGGATGATGTCATTGTGGCATGACGGCGCAGATAAAAAAAGAGGCAATCCCCCACAGGATTGCCCCAATACCTCAAATCAGAGATTTACGCTT
>NZ_JBQCWZ010000023.1:0-36395 GCF_051956895.1 Neisseria sp. P0021.S006 | reverse complement strand
ACATTATTCTGATAACAAGTCAGGATAATAGTCCACAGAGAGGTGGATGAGTGGTTTAAGTCGCACGCCTGGAAAGCGTGTATACGTGAATAGCGTATCGAGGGTTCGAATCCCTTCCTCTCTGCCATTTTCATTTTTATAAGTTTTTCATTACTTCTAAAACCGCATATTAAAGGCTAAGTTATCAATAACTTAGCCTTTTTTGTTATTCATCTGCTTTAAATTCATTTCGGGTATATTTCAATTCTTTTATCTTTTTTGTGGTATTTTATGTGTTATTACCCAAGGAGTAACACTTCATGCCAAAAATTGTAACGCCATTAAGTCTGTCTCAAATTAAAACAGCAAAACCTAAAGAGAAGGTTTACAAGTTACCAGATGGAGGTGGGCTTGCCCTATGGATTTTGCCTTCAGGTTCTAAGTCTTGGAGGCTACAATACCGCCGCCCTGATGGGAAAATGAACACATTGACGCTGGGTTTATTTCCACGTTTCGGACTAGCAGATGCGCGGGCATGGCGAAAGGAGATGTTAGAAAAAATCAGAAATGGAACTGATCCGAAGGCAATTTCTGCGGACGTAGGAGCAGAGTTTCGTTTTGAAAATTGCTTGGTACTTTGGTTTGAAAAATGGAAGAAATCGGGTGGCAAACAAGGGATGGGTAAAAATCCGCGTTATGCAGGGCAAGTACTGTCGGCTTTAGAATTGAATGTACTACCTTTTTTTAAGGGAAAGGATATTCGTTCGATCAAGACGGCAGATATAGTAGCAGTTTTAAGGAAAATGGAAGAACGCGGGGCGCTTGAATATTTACGTCGGGTTAAAGGTGCATTGGGATTGATGTTTGATTATTTTGTAGCAGATGGATCTATCACTATAAATCCAGTCAGTGTTATTGGAAAACAAGTATTCGATAGGCCACCTGAACGTCATTTCGATACACTGCGCTTTGATGAGCTACCACTCTTAGTGGAGAAGTTAGAAACATCGAAGGGAATTGGGGAACGAGCGCGGCTATTAATTTATTGGCAACTTTTGAGTATGACGCGGCCGTCGGAAGCAGCAGGGACTCGTCTGGATGAAATTAACTTAAAGGCAGGAACTTGGGAAATTCCAATTGAAAGGATGAAAACAAGGCCGCATGTTGTCCCATTAAGTTCCGCTTTGACGCGAATCTATTTTGAGGCATTAAGATTAAATGTGAATGGAGTATTCTTATTTGAAGGTTCAGGGTTTACCAAGCCATTGTCGTCCGAGACAGTCAGATTAAAGCTTCGTACTAAAATGGGGCTGGATACGACGGCACACGGTTTGCGGAGTCTAGCACGGACTTATTTGAGAGAGGTTTATAAGGTTCGCAGAGATGTGGGTGAATTACTGCTTTCGCATGGCATTACGGATAAGACAGAACGCGCTTATGACCGATCAGAGCTTTTAGAGGAGCGACGAGAAATGCTGGAAAACCTTGGTCGAGATGTGATGGCATTACGGGAAAAGTATCGGATAAAATAGTTTTGAGGTCGTCTGAAAAGTTTTCAGACGACCTTTTTCTATATCCAAAACTTAAAAAACCCACCTAAAACCCCATCTGCTTGCCCACATATTCACTCTTTGCCAAAATCAAATCGTCATCTGAAGTGATATGTTCCTTGTGATTGTTGAGTAATGACAGCCGGAAAGACGGCATCCCCCAAAGCCGCCGTTGCCACTCCACAACGGCGGCTTTCCAAAAACAGCAAAACCAAAACCAAGACCATGTTCAAAGAACCCTGCCAAGTCATAGCAATCCACAGCCGCCCCTTATTTTTTTGCGGCTTATGGTTCATTACCGTCAGACTAAAAAATGAATACGGCTGGAAATTCGACCGCAAAGCCATGTTTGAAAGCAAAAAAGCAGCTGAAAGCCTAAAAATCGGAGACTACATCATCCCATGACCAGTCGCAACATTGAAAACCTCATAAAAATCGGCACAGTTTCCCAAACCGACCCTGTTGCCAACAGAATCCGCGCACAACACGGCGGTCTCATTACAGACTGGTTGCCATACTTTGTTCCTGCAGCGGGTGGCGTATCAATTTGGCGTTTACCTTCCATCGGCGAAGGTTGCATCATACTTTCTCCCAGCGGAGAACCCGAAAACGGAATTATTATTTGCGGCTTCTCAACCTCCCAACATCCTGCTCCATCCCAAAACCCAGATGAAACCATCATCCTCATGCCTGACGGAGCAGAGTTTAAATACAACCACGCAAAAAGCCATCTACAAATCGAAGGCATCAAAACTGCCGATATTACCGTCAAAGAAAAAGCCACCGTACACACCAAACACCTGACTATCGACAGTCCCGAGACAGACATCAAAGGCAAGTTAACCGTTGCCGGACTGCTTACATATCAGGGTGGTATGGCAGGAAGTGGTGGCGAAGGTGGAGCGGCAGCAGTTATCAAAGGCACAATACGCCAAGAATCAGGCAGCATCATCAGTAACGGGGTCAACCTAACCACCCACACCCACCAGGGCGACAGCGGCGGCACAACAGGACAGCCTAGATGACCAACGACCAAACAGGACGCGGCATCGGCTTAAAAGAACACATTGCCCAATCCATAAAGAACATACTCTTCACTCGCATCGGTAGCCGCCTCATGCGAGAAGACTACGGTAGCCTTCTGCCAGAGCTGATAGATATGCCAATGACCCAGACCGTTATAGCACTCTGCCATCAGGCTGCCGTAACTGCCATAGCGGCATGGGAGCCGCGCATTACCGTGCGCAGCATACACTTTGACCCGACCGCCGCCGCCAACGGACAACTAGCCATTACCATTGTCACGACCCTGACCGACGGCACAGAACAAACATTCCAAATCCAATAACGCAGAAACATGGCAGAAATTGACCTAACCCGCCTACCAGCCCCCAAAGTCATCGAAGAACTCGACTTTGAGACCATATTTGAGCGCAAAAAAGCGAACCTCATCGCCCTCGTCCCGGCTGGCATACGTCCAACCATTGCAGCCACCTTGAAACTCGAATCAGAGCCACTGACCATCGACCTTCAACAACAGGCATATCAAGAAATCATCCTGCGACAACGTATAAACCAAGCAGCTGCAGCAACACTTTTAGCCTTCGCACAAGGAAGCGATCTTGACCACCTTGCCGCAGCCAAAGGCATAGAGCGGAAAACCATCATCGCTGCCGATCCAACCACCACCCCCCCCACAGAAGCCGTTTACGAAACCGACGATGACCTCCGCCGGCGCGTCCAGTTATATCCAGAGAAACTCGCAGCGGCAGGGCCTCGTGCAGCATATGAAGCCCATGCCCTTGATGCCGCCCCCGATATTACCGATGCCCGCGCCGTCAGAGTGTCTCCGGGAACAGTCGCTGTTTATATCCAAACATCCAGCAACCAAGGTAGACCTAGTGGCCGTACCCTTGAAACCGTCAATGCCTATCTTAGCGACGAAATCCGACGCCCACTCTGCGATACCGTAACCGTCCACGCCGGCACCCCGAAAGAAATACGCATATCCGCCCGTATTACCTATGAAGACGGCCCAGACAAAGAAATCGTCAAAGCCCGCCAGCTTCAAGACCTCAATCAAATGCTAGAGCAGCATAAAAGACTCGGCGCACAAATTGCCTTGTCCAAAATCATTGGCGCACTTGATACAGATGGCGTCAAAAAAGTAGAGCTGACAGAGCCAAGACAAGACATCCTGTGTACAGACGGCGAATTTATAAAAATTACAGAAACCATTCTGACAGAAGCCTAAGCCATGCCGACAGTCATCCCAACCAACAACACCGACCTCCTGCAAGCCCTTGCACGCCTGACATCGCAAGAACTGGCAACTGTCTTCGACCTCACAGTCATTACCAAAAGCCGCATTCCCGACAGTTGCCCTCCAGAATTCATACCATGGCTTGCATGGGAACGCTCCATAGGCAGTGACGAAGGCTGGAATATTACCGACACCGAAATCGCACGCCGAAAACTGATAGAAAACTATATTCAAAAGCATCAGCACAAAGGGACACCATCCGTCATCCGGCGCCTTTTCCGTGACCTAGGATACGGAGAAATACAAATCATCGAAAATACCGCCAATCTTTACTGGAACGGAAACGCCGTCTTTGACGGCACACACCTATTCGGAGGCAGCAATGGAGAATGGGCGAAATACAGCATTAAATTAAGCCGCCCGGTTACCAATAATGAAGCCCAAAAGCTTCGAGAATGGTTGGAACGAATTGTCCCTCTCCGTTGCGAACTGCACAGCCTCGACTACCGGGACCACCCTATCTATTGGAACGGAGAAATCACATTCGACGGTAGTTACAACTTCGGCATAGCCTGACCCTAAAGGATAAAAAATGGCCAACGCAAAAGAACTCAACCAATACACCCAAAACGTCCGCCTCATCGAACCAGGCGACCGCGTTATAGGCGGTACTGATGCCCCAATCAATCAACCCCTGCAAGCGCTAGCTAACCGCACCTTATACCTTAAAACCCAAGTCGAATCCAAGATTGGCAATAAAGGTACGCAAGTTATAGAAGGCCAGCTCAATATTCAAACCAACGCATGGGAAAAAATCCGTTTTACCAATGGCGACGGCAGCTACTGGCGTTTTGAGACCGCCCCCGTATCTGAAGGAGAAAACGGCGCACGCTTCAATTATGTTTTTACATCGGGAAGTCGAGAAATCGGGCGCGTACACTTCCCGCGCGTATCCGGATCGGAAAGCGTCGCCTATCAAAGTTGGGTCGAAGCCAATGCCGCCCGACTTGCTACTGACAAAATGAATGTCGCCACCACCAACTACTATGCAGACCAGTCCGGAGGCTATACCAAAAGCGGATTTTACCGATCCAATGGCCGTCAGCTTGACGGAAATACCCTGCCAACAATGGAAATCCACATTGCCCATCCGGAAGTAGTGAACGGCGCACACGCCCGCGGCATCGGCTTCTCATACGGCTCGTCGTCCAATCCGTATCATCTCGTTACCTCTGCTTGGGATGCCAACGGTCGTTATATCGGCATGAGAACCGTCTTAACCGAAGAAAACGGCGTCATGCTATCAAGTGACCAAACCGTCGGCGGTATCAAAACCTTTACATCAAAAGCCGTATTTAATGCGGGATTGTCCGTATCCGGCAATGGAAAATCTGCCGATATCCATACCGGTCCCCAAGATATTTATTTGCGTAATTCCAAGAGCAGAAAATATCTGCAACTTAAAGACGACGGCACATTGACATACAGTGATGTCAAAATCGCCCTTATGTCCGACAAATCAGATGCCGTAAATCTGGACAGTACCGACAATCTTGCCACATCCAAAGCCGTCAAAACCGCCTACGACAACAGTATCCGACGCGGAGGCGCAGTAGGTTTGGGCGGGCAGAATCATCAAATTGCCATCGGTTGGGACACGCCCGGACTGATTGCGCGTGTCGATAACAACGTGATGAATGTAGGCGTCCCCGTTGGTGCCGTCGCCTACTTTGCCCAAGATGTCCCACCATTTGGATGGTTAAAAGCAAACGGCGCGGCAGTATCCCGTACCATCTATGCCAACCTGTTCGCCGCCATCGGCGAACGTTACGGCCGTGGTGACGGACGCACCACTTTCAACTTGCCCGACTTACGCGGCGAATTTATCCGATCATGGGATGACGGCAGAGCAATTGATAGAAATCGTGTCTTAGGCTCATGGCAGGCGGATGAGTTCCGCAGCCACAGCCACGGCATCGGCGTCAACCGCATGTCCGATACCGACAGGGGTAGCAATCCGTCAACCGTATCGGTTGACACTGTCGGCCAAACCGACCCGGCTGGCGGCATTGAAACCCGTCCTAGAAATATCGCCCTGCTGGCATGCATCAAGGCATAAACCGTTTAGAAAGGTAAAAAAATGACCCAAAACATCCAATGGACAAAACCCGTTTGCCAACTTGACGCCGACCATCTCTACATCGGCCAAACCACAGCCGATCTGGACATCATGGCACGCGACGGCAGCTATCTGATTCCCGCCGGTTGCATCGACACCGACCCGCCTCAAATCAGCGCAGGCAAAGCCGCCCGCTGGAACGGCGAAGGCTGGGACGTCATCGAAGACCATCGTGGCAAAACTGCCTACCGAAAAACTGATCGCACAGCCGTTATCATCGACCAAATCGGCAGCCTTTCAGACGACCTGACATTTTTAAAACCTTCCTCACGGTTTGACGAATGGGATGGAGAAAAATGGATGGAAAACCAAGACAAAAAAGCACAAATTGAAGCCGAATTTCTAAACGCGTCCAAGGCTGCTTTAATCCGCGCCATCAACCGTCAAGCCCAAAACATTGTTGCCCAAAAATCAGGCATGGACGACCTCCCCGCCTTTGAAGTGCAGAGCTGGCCTATCCAAGCTGCCGAAGCCCGCGCATGGTCGGTAGATAAAAGCGCGGCCACACCCGTTTTAGATCAAATTGCCCAATCGCGCGGAATAGAAGCAGACAAACTCAAAGCCGCCGCCCTGCGCAAAACCGTTGCCTATGAGTCCCTCTGCGCTACCGTTGCAGGCAAACGCCAAGCCATCGAGAAACAAATCGAAGCCGCCCAAAACTTAGACGAACTCAACGTCATCAACACCGAAATCAATATCTGATTTACAAGGCCGTCTGAAAATGAAATCAAACATCAAAGCCTACTTCAAGAATCTTGCCATTGCTGCCGACCAAACAATTAATGCCGTATTTGGCGGCTACCCGGACGAGACCCTGTCCAGCCGCCTCTACCGCAAAGATGTCGAAGCAAACAAGAGTCACTGGACAGCCATCCGAAAAGCAGTTGACGCACTATTTTTCTGGCAGAAGAGCCACTGCCGAGCCGCCTATTTTCGCGAAAAACATAAAGCCCACTTCCCTGAAAGTCTCAAATGACCATCCAGACAAAAAACCTGACCTTATACAAAGGCGATACCCGTATTTTCAGAATCGGCTTTGACGGTGGAGGCCTGCCATTCGAGCCTAAATCCGCGCAATGGGCAATGACCGTACGCGGGCAGACAGGCGAAGAGCTGCGCCCTCAAATCAGTGTCAGCGGACAAGAAATAATTATTACTTTCCCCGCCCACTTGACTCAAAACATCGCATGGACATTAGGCCAATACGACCTACGCGCCGTTTTTGGGGGCATCGTCTGTACCGTCCTGCGCGGAGAAATCTACATTGCACCCTCCATTACCAACGTCAGCGGCATTATCGGCGAGAGTACCGAACCCATCCGCGTCAGCATCATGGAGCAGGGGCTAGTCGTCGTATCTCCTGCCGAAGGCACACCAACCGCCGGCGTATCTCCTGAAAAAATACGGGAAATCGTAAAAGAGGTCATTAAAGAAACACAAAACGGCAACGGCAACGGCACGGAACACATACCGTCCACGCGACCTGAACAACCGGTTGCCCCTACTCCGAATCCAGCTGCATCCACTGACCTGACCGACGAAACACTGGCAGAAGTGTATAAAAAATTAGGAAATAAATAATGACATCAAAATTAGATCAAGCCGTATTAGCAATTACCGATGCAGTAGTGGCAGCAAAAGAAGAATCCGCAAAAGCCAAAAAACTTGCAGAAAATCCAAACGTGACCGCCTCTCTTGACGAAGAAGGCCGTCTGAAACTAAACGACAATACGTCCGACATCCACCTCATTACACCCGCCAAAGTATCAGAAGCAGTAGGCAATGCCTTTGCCGATGTCAAAACACCATCACTGATTATTACCGAGCAGGCCAAGTTCGAGGGCGAACAAATCGAGGCTGCCGCCAAGATTGCCATTGAAAAAGGTAAGTTCTATATCGAGGACGCCTTGACACCCGAACTGCGTAAAAAAGTTTACGACGGTTGGTACAAAAACAATCCTTCTAAAGAAGACGCATTGAATATTGTCCGTCTGATTCAGGCATGGTACGACCGTCTGCCGTCTAACGTCTTTATTTCTTCGCGCGGCGGCTTTTTCCCGGTAACGAAGAACACAGGTTACAAGCCGGAATACTACGGCGCGGACGGACGGCAAATTTCCGTCGGCGGCATGATGCTGACAGTCAACGGCCAACAGCCGTGTATTACCTTTCATCATTCCGTTTTTAATGTGTACGACTTCTCGTTGGCAGAATTTTGCGTGGAAGAAATGGGGCAGGACGTGTTCCACTTGTGCGGCAAATCCGAGGGCAACACCATTCTGCACGGCGGCAAAATTACCACCCGTGCCTATAAAGACTATGGCTATACATCGGGCATGGCCGACCCTGACAAACGCTGGATTCCGCATATCGACGGCTGGACGCGCGAAAAACCGCACATCGGCACGGGTATGGCGCTGAAAGGTACGGCGGAGGCAGGTTTCAATACCACCACACTGTCCCACGATGTTGCCCGTTACATGAACAATTCGGCTGATACATCAGGCGTACAACAACCTGAAGGATATACACGCGAAAAAATCCGCCAACTGCACATTGACGAATCGAGCCAACGCTACCGCAGCGTCGGCGGCTACTGGAATTCAGACGGCCTGTCGCAATTCCCTCAAGATGACGGCACGGTTGCGCCCACATTCGGCCTCTGGCGCGGTGGTCAGGTATGGAGTCGCGGTTACGGTTGGCGACTGTTCGACTGCAGAGGCACAGAAATCCGCTACTTCGACGTACGGGGATTCACTGGCGGCGCAGTGATTGCAGGTTTACATGGTTCTCCGTCCGGAGAGGATGTAGGCGGAGGCGAAGTCGCCAAGGCCTACGAAAAAGGCATGGTTGCCGTCAACACCCGAATCACGGGCGGATACTTTACCCACAACTATACCTGCGGGGTGGAAGCAGTCCGCGTATCAGGCTACGAACTTTGCGGCATCTTCGCACCTGATTCTGTAGTCGGACACCCCGATGCGCATCTGGAACATGTGCGTGGCTGGAATAATTCCATCGTCAGCCTTGATCCGGGTTATCAGCAATGTACATCCCGATACCTGCCAATGGACAACCTATTCATTCACGACAACGTGTTCGGTTTTGGCAAGCGCAAGGTAATGGATATTCATACCGGAAACAACGTCAAAATCGTAAACAACAGTGGCCGTGCCATGTACTACGGCATTTCCACCGTGATCGAAGAAGTATTTGCCGCGACGGACGGACGCGCCTCCAAAATTGCAGACCCGTACAGTTTCTATTACCAAGACAGCAATATCGAAATTACCGGGAATACCATTGTCAGCGGCAATATCGGCATTCATCCGATTAATGGTGCATTGGGAGTGCTTTCCCGCCGCAATCAGAAGAAATGGTGGCTGCGTTGCCGTCAACTGATTAACGACAATACGGTCTATGCCCCGCGCGGTTTGCAATGCAACTACGGGCATAACCACTTTTTGATTGAACGCAACCAGTTTACGTTTGCCCTGCCGTTCGGCGATTTTTACGGCATGCGCTACGTTTCAGGATTTGCTGTTACCAATGGTGGCAGCGGCTATACCACCGCCCCTAAAGTCATCATCACAGGAGGCGGTGCGGAAGCCTTCGGCGCAGAAGGCGAAGCAGTAGTGAAAGACGGTAAAGTTACCGAAATCAAGCTGCGCCGCATCGGCAGCCGCTACGACACACCGCCAACCGTAACCCTCGAAGGAGGCGGTGGTACGGGTGCGACGGCTACCGCAACCGTCAACACATCGACATACGGCATGAGCGTGGGCGCAGAAGCGCGTTACGGCACAATGTTGGCTGCACAAATCCGCGGGAACTACATTCAAAACTCCCCCGACGGCAACTTCATGCGCCAGATGATAATCGGCAAGTTGCGCGGCGCGTCCATTGTCGGCAATCACTGCGATATTACCCCGTACAAGAACGCCGAGCAGGGCAAAACCGAAGTGGGACAACCCTATACCGTTGACACAGTTAAATACCGAAACGGCCTACTAAGTGCAGGTTTCTACCCTATCGGCGAATTAGACAACTGCACCGTTGCCGAGAATTACATGCACAACCAACTGACCGATACAGTAGAAGTATGGACCGGCGCGCGTAACCATAAAAATACACAGACTACTGACTATGCCGCCACCCTGATGCAGGCGAAGCTGACAGATTTAGAGGCCGAAATCACTAAACTCAAAGCATCGACAGCAGGCAAAGCGTCAGAGACAGTCACACAGCCGACACCAGAAACGGCAGTACCAAAAGCTGATTCAGCAACACCTAAAGCAGAGCCTGAACGACCGGCACCCACTAATGAACAGCCCGCACCTGCCGCCACAGAAACATCCCTTAAATTCACATTTAACGGCCTCGAATCCAGCACAACAGAAGCCGTCAGCAGCAATAGTGAGGCTCGTCTGACGAGCGTCATCAATGCACTACGTGCAGGAGAGCCGGAAGGATGGGTAGGTGCATTTGGAGAAGAAGGCAACATCCGTTACATGAAGGCACAGGCAGGCGAAAACGGTAGAGGCCACCGCTATATCGAAAGTAGCGGAGTCAGTGCCACAACCGGTACTCCGACCACAGTCATTATGCCGTTCAAACTTGAAAAAGGAGGCACACCAGGGGCAGCATTTATCCTACTGCCGATAACAGGCGAAAGCCCCGCCGTTGGCGGCGTAACCGCCACTCATGGCGAAAACGGTTTTACTCTACGCATGCCGGAAAATGCCACAGTCGATGGCAAAGTCAACCGAGCAGGCAATACCTATTCCTACGGTGAATGGCATATAGCCGTTGTACCTTGGAATACCGCTTTCGACAAAATCCGTATTGGTACCAGCCACGTTGCCAATACAGGCCGTACAGTTCGAATCGGTGCAGGTTTTGAAATCGTACAAGGGGATGTGTCCAAAGCCACCGATAAAGGCGCGGCATTGATGACAGGATTTGGCATCGCCGCCGCTTAAGACAAACAAAGGCCGTCTGAAAACTTCAGACGGCCTAAAAATCCCACTCAAAACCTCCACCGCTTGCCACCGATAAAAAGCAAAGCAACAATCAGACCATCCCCAAAGAAACGGACAGCCACATGACCGCAAAACGCATGCACGGCGTAACAGCCAACGAATTCACACACGGCGCGCGCCATATTTCCGACATCGCCACCAACATTATCGGCATCGTTGCCACCGCAGAAGACGCTGATGACACAGTCTTTCCCGCTACCAAACCCATATTTTCAACATCCGTCTCTGCCCTGATTGATAAAGCAGGCAGCAAAGGAACCTTGGCAAAATCCCTAGACGCAATTGCAGATCAGGCAGATGCCCAAATCGTTGTAGTCCGCGTTCCCGGCTCAACCAAAGCACCGGAGCAGAAAGCAAACGTTATCGCAGGTATCAAAGCACTGGCGAAAGCTCCCGCACATACCGGTTACAAACCAAAAATCATCGGTGCGCCCGAACTTGACGACGCTGACGTAACCGCCGAGCTGGTTGTAACCGCCAACGCTCTTGAAGGCTTTGTATATGCATCCGCCGGCGGCGCAGAAAATATTACCGCCCTGACCCAATATAAGAACGGATTTGGGCAAAAAAACCTCATGCTGATTGACAACGAATTCATGACATTCGGCGCTTCCAAAACCCAAGAAACTGCCGCTACCGTTGCCCGCATCCTCGGCGCACGTGCCATGCTTGACCAAAAAATCGGTCCGCACAAATCCATTTCAAATACCGAAATTCAAGGCGTATCCGCCCTTAAATACCCACGCAGCTTCGGACTTCTGGACATCAACAGCGACGCCAATACCATCAACAACCTCAACATTACCACCCTCATCCGTGAAAACGGCTTCCGCGTTTGGGGCAACCGCACATGTTCTGCAGATCCTGCCTGGGCATTCGAACCAACAGTCCGTGTCTCTTCCGTAATTAAAGAGACCATCGCCGAAAGCTTTCTCTGGGCAATGGACAAACCAATGCACCCGAGCCTTATGATTGACATCATCAACAGCATCAATGCCAAGCTCGCCGAAAAAGTCTATCAAGGCTGGTTATTGGGTGCGCAAGTCTTCATCGACCCCAAAAAAATCGAAAAAGAACGCGTAGCCGGCGGTATCTTTGCCTTCGACTACGAATTTACCGTAGCCCCGCCTTTAGAGAATATCGAACTCAACCAACATGTATCAGACCGCTTTATCGTCAACCTGACCGACCGAGTTATCGAATTCGCATCTAACCTCAAACCTACCACCGTCTAAACTACCTTGCCTCCCAATAATTCCCCTCTCCCAACAGAGAGGGGTTAGGGATAGGTACCCCAAACACAAGTAATAAAGGACACCCAAATGCAGCTGCCACGCATCTTGAAAAGTTTTAACGTCTTTACCGACGGACTCAACAAAGACGGCGTCCTCATGACCGTCAAACGCCCGGACATCAAATTCAAAACCGAAGACTACACCCCGGGCGGCGGTATGGGCGAATTTACCGTCATTCATGGCATCGAAAAATTAGAGCTGGAGCTGACCAGCAAAGGTTTTGATCTTGAGCTGTTCAAATCCATCAGCCACAAAATCAATGGCAACCTCTTACGCTATCAAGGCGCATTGCACAAAGAAGACGAAGAAACCTACCAAACACTGGTCGGCGAAGCGCGTGGCCGAATTATCGAAACCACACGCAGCGAAGACAAAGCAGCCGAAGGTGGAGAGCAGACATTCAAATATGCCCTAACCTACTGGAAAGAAACCGTCGATGGAGAAGTCGTTTTTGAAGCAGACCTCATGGCGAACAAACTCATCATCGGCGGCAAAGACGTTCGTGCCGGCATTCGCGCCGCATTAGGCCTCTAAACACATACAACAGGAACAAGTAAATGCAAGAACCAAAAATCAAAATCAACCCCGACGATACCCTGACCGTAACCCTGACCGACGGCAAAGCCTACACTTTGCGCGAACCGCTGGCCAAAGATATGGCAGGCATGGGACAAGACCTCATCAAAATCAAACACACCGAAACTGTTCAAAAGCTCCTCTCAAAAATCAGCACCCCAAAAATTGGCATGGCGCAATATGGCGTATTAGGTATGGCAGATGTACAAGCCCTCAATGCCGCTATTGATTTTTTTTCAGCCGCACCTTCGGCGAAAGCAGAGATTCAGGAAGCCTTTGCCGATTTGGGCTATACCCATGCTTCCGATACCGAGCCGGCCAGTTCGCCGACCTTATAAAAGCAGCGCCCGACATCTGGCAGGCTGAAGAAGATGAAGACGTTCCTGCGTTTTACCCAATAGACGACGCCCTTGCCCTCTGCGCCATTACTTTCAAAGGAGGTATCGGCTGGTTCGCAGGACTAAATCTTTTTACCCTTAACCGCTGGGCTGCCAAAGCCGCCGAAATCCAACGCGCACGCCAAGGAGACGGACAATAAAAAAGGTCGTCTGAAATCAATTCAGACGACCTTTTCAATCGACAAAATAATCAAGGAAGCATCCATACCATAAGGGCAATGACGGCAACAAAAAGCCAAAATAATGCGCCATACCACCAAATGACAGAATCAACTGCATTCAAAACCGAATCTGCCAAGATCTGATTTTTCATTTTCCGTTTCATCTTAAAGCTCGAGCCATGACAGACAAGACAATTAATATTATCCTCAAAGCCGCCGACAAAGCAAGCAAAACGTTTGACAGAATTAAAAAAAGTAGTAGCGGGCTGTCGGGCGAATTGGCGAAAAACAAAAAAGAAATGCGTGATCTTGAGCGCGCCCAAACCGCACTGGTAAAAATCGGCAAGGCAGAACAATATTTCAACCGTCTGAATGAGCAAATCATCCGTAATTCTGCCGCCACAAGCCGTCTTACTGCCGAAATCGACAAAACGGGCGTTGCCACAAAAAAACAGGCGGCAGAACTCAAAAAGCTGACCCGTGAAGACGAAAGGCTGAATAACGAATACGAAAAACAATCCGCGCAGCTAAAACGCTACAAAGACCACATGGAAAAAGTCGGCGTATCCGGACAAAACCTTGAAAAAGAGCAGGCAGAGATTGCCGCCCGAATGCAAAAGACTACTGCCCAAATCGAAAAGCAGTCTACCGCCTTAGAAAAGCTGGAAAAACGGCAACAGAGTCGAATCAAGGCCGCAGCCATCGCAGGTATTGCATCGGGTGTCTCATCATGGACAAGTAGCAAGGCTGCCACCATGAGGCAAGGTGCAGGGCATGCCATCAATACAGCCATGTCCGAAGAAGATGCAATGCAGGGACTGATCCGCCAAGTCGGCAGCCTCAAAAATACAGACGGCAGCCTCAACCACGCCGAAATCGCCAAAATCCGCGCTGAAGTCCAAAAACTAAGCGGTGAATTGCCCATGGCAACGGTTGAGATCATGAATATGATGACTGCCGGCGCGAAGATGAATATCCCACGCCAAGAGCTTGCAGCCTACGTTACCGAAGCCGTCAAAGCTGCAAATGCCTTTGAAGCAGCAGACCCGGGGGCGCTTGCAGAAGAGCTGGGGCGCATTCGCCAAAACTTCAAATTATCCAAAGAAGCCGCTTCTGAACTAGTCAACGTCATGAACTACCTTGATGACAACGCACTGGTTGCAGGCGACCAGCTCATCAGCTACATGAACGAAGTATCAGGCAGCATGGGTTTGGCGAAAATGAACGAGAAGCATGTAGCGGCTCTAGGCTCCGCCCTTATATCCGCAGGTGTAGATGCTTCCACCTCTGCCAAAGCGGTTGGCAGCCTTATGACAAGGCTGGGTACCGCGCCTGATATGAAACCCGTACGGGAAGCCCTGAAAAGCATAGGTATAGACGCAAAATCCGTCCAAAAAGGCATGGTCGAAGACGCGCAAGGTACGCTTGAAAAAATCATTGCCGCCGTTCAACAAATGCCGAAAGAGCAACAAGCAGGCATTCTCAAAGGCTTGGCAGGCGGCGAATATAACCGCGTATTTGCCCAACTCATCGCCAATACAGAGCTTTGGCGCGAGCAAATACGCCTTGCCACCTCCCCGGACGCATTAGGCAGCCTCGACAAAGAGTTCGAAATTCGTGTCAACGCCATGTCGTCCAAATGGCAGATGTTCAAAAATAAGCTCTTCAATACCGAATCAGGCTTTGGGCGCAGTATGTTTTCAGGCTTAGAGTACGGCATGAATGTCATTTCAGGCTTATTGGATAAATTCAACGAATGGTCGGCAAAAAATCCAGAGGCCGCCGCCAAACTTGGAAAAATCGCATTTTATGCAACCGCAGCAATGACCGCCTTAGCAGGGCTGGCCGCAGTTATTGCCGCAGTTGCCGTCCCCTTTGCCGCCGCCCGCATTGCCTTTGGCGGATTCGGCATGAGTATTCTTAAAGTATTAGGCATTGCCCTACGTTTCATGACATTAAATCCCATAGGCCTTGCGCTGACTGCCCTAATCGGCATCATCTATCTCGTTTACACCAATTGGGATACATTGACTGCCGCCTTCATCAGAGGCTGGGAATGGATTAAAAAAACATTCGCCCAAAATCCCATCCTATACGCCCTGACCGGGCCGATTGGCGCAATCGTTGCACTGGCCACACACTGGGACCGCATCAAAAACGCCCTCATCATAGGCTGGGGATGGATAAAAAAAACATTCAGCGGCAACAACCCCATATCCTACGCCCTCTCCGCCGCCCTAGGCCCAATCGGTATCCTCATCAAAAACTTCCAAATCCTCAAAAACGTCGCTACTAGCGCATGGGAATGGATGAAAAAAGCCTTTTCCACCAAACCGACCGCACCGGGAGGCAGCGCAGCCGGTTATGGCGTAGGCGCATACATTCCCAACAAAGGATATTCCACAGGCGGTTACACAGGAGCGGGAGGTGTCAACCAAGCGGCCGGTATCGTGCATAAAGGCGAGGTTGTCTTCAATCAACAGGATGTAGCCCGCTTCGGAGGATGGCGGGTTCTGGAAAAAATCCGCAAAGCAGGCTTGGGCGCATTGCAGAGCATTATCCCCGCCGCAGCTGAAGAACCGCGCCCTTCCCTTGTCGGAGCAGTTCCCGTATCGGCAGGATTAAATCACACAAACGCAGGCGGTATGACCGTCAACATTACCATCAACGGAGGCAGCCAAAGTCCAGCCGACATCGCCCGCGAAGTTGCCCGTCAGATTAAGCAGATTGCAGACCAAGCCGCACGTCGTGCCCGTAGCGCATTTTCAGATGACTGACACCAAAAAAGGACACTACCATGCTTGCCACATTAGGATTCTTCCCCTTTCTCATCCGTACCATCCCCTTTCAAACCATCAACCGCCAAAGCGGCTGGAAGCACCCAAATCAATCCACCGTCGGCGGCGGTATTAATCCCACCCAATACCTAGGGCCGGAAACTGACACCCTGACCCTGTCAGCCGAAATGAGGCCGGAAATCACAGGGGGAGACACCTCCCTGGCCATGCTCCACCTCATGGCAGAGCGTGGAAAACCATACAACCTCATCCTCGGCACAGGTCAAATAATGGGCGCATACGTCATCACATCCATTAAAGAAGACAGAAGCCAACTCATGCACGATGGCAAAGCCCGTTCCATCAGCTTCAGCATAGAATTAAAAAAAGTATCCGACAGCCCGCTGGGACTAAAAGGCAAAGCCCTTCAGCTTGGCGTATCCATCGCCCGCAGCATTGCAGGAATCTGACATGACCGCACTTACCCAAATCAAAGACCAAGCCGTCAAAATCTTCAACACCATTACCGACACCGGCGGCAACCATCTAACCCCCGTCGCCAAGCTGTCCATCAACGGCAAGCCGTTCAATACCGACGCTCTCTCCCGCATCATCTCCATCAGCCTGACCGACAAAAGCGGCTTCGAGGCGGACGAACTGACCGTCAGCCTGTCCGACCACGACGGCAAGCTCGCCCTGCCCCCGAAGTCTGCCGAGATAACCATCGCCCTGGGCTACATCGAAACAGGCATTGTCGATAAAGGCAGCTACAAAATAACCGAAGTAAGCTGGAGCGGCGCGCCCGACACCCTGCACATCACCGCCCAATCCGCCGACACATCAGACCGATTTTCAGAGGCAAAAGAAAAAAGCTGGCACAAAACCAGCCTGAAAGAAATCATCGAATCCATTGCCGCCGCCAACGGCTACACACCAATCATCGGCAAAGCCTACCAAGACGAAAAAATCGACCACATCGACCAGAGCAACGAATCCGACGCCGCCTTCTTGTCGCGCCTTGCCGAACGCTACGACGCCATCGCAACAGTCAAACACGGCCGCCTCCTGTTTGTTTCATCAGGCGAAGCCACGACCGCCGGCGGGCAGCCGTTGCCCACAATCAGGATTACCCGCAACAGCGGTGACCAATATGCATTCAGATACAGCAATACCGAAAGCTACAACGCCGTCCGCGCCTACTACATCGACAAACAGACAGGTAAAAAGCACGAAGTCGTCATTACCGAAGACAACTACGACCCCGTCAAAAAAACCGTTACCACCACCAAAAAATACAAGACCAAGCGCAAAGACGGCAAAACCCACAAAACCACCACCAAAGAAGTAACCGAAATCAAACAGGTGGATACTGCCGGCAAAAAAATCAAAACCCTGCGCCATACCTACCAAAGCCCCAAAACCGCCGCCACCGGCGCGCGCGCCGCGTACAAAAAACTAAAACGCGGCGCAATGGAATTCGATATTTCCCTAGCCATCGGCCGCCCCGACGTCGCCCCCGAAAGCCCCGTAACCCTACAAGGATTCAAGCCCGAAATCGACGCAGAGAAATGGGTCGGAAAAGAAACCGTCCACACCCTCGACGGCAACGGACTGACGACCGCCGTCAAACTCCAAAGCCTGATCGACGTACCGATTGTCCTCTACGAAGGCGAAGTCAGCCCAAACTTTGCCGCCGCAGTTTCCAAACCCTGACCAAAACAAAAGGTCGTCTGAAAAAATCAGACGACCTTGTTTATCCATAGCCAACATCAAGACGGCACATCCTTAATCTGCTCGTCAATCAGCTTCTTCAGCTCATAGCGTTTATCATCCGCCACAATCAGGCGTGTCAATTCATCATTGGCAAACAGAAGAACCTTCATACTCTTATGCGACGTGCGTAGAGCCTCCAGCCTGACCGTAGAAGCGATTTTATGGCTGGCCGCAATAATACCAAGTTCCGCCAGACCGCTGCTGGATTCGATTTTGGACACAAACGCCAAAAAATCATTCTTATCGACAGGAGCGGAAGGACGGTTTTTTGCCTCCACAAAAATATACTTGCCGAATTTAGCTAAAAACGCATCATCAATATCATTGCGTAAAATCAAATCCACTTCCGAAGTCGCATCCGTTACCCGTTTCCGAATAAACTGAAAACCGATCTGTCCGAAAAGATTGACAAGGAAGTCCTCAAACAACACACCCTTGCGGAACGGGTCCTTTTCATTTTTGGCAGAACTGTACGCATTCAGCAACATCTTACTGTTTTCCGAAAACTCACCGTCCCGTTTTTCAAAATAACCGGCAACCGTCCGTTCCAATTCCGGCACCCATTCCGCCATCGATTTTTTCTCCGACACCGCCAACACGCTGCCAGAAGTCATCAGGTCCTGCATCGCCGTTAAAAACTCCGGCAGCCATGCCGACACGATAATAACCTTCGCCAGAGGATTGTTTTCCAAGATACGGCGGCATATTTCCAAGCCGTTGAACGGATAATCATCCATCCGCAGATCCACAATCGCCAGCGAGCAGAAGCGGTCGGCAACTGCCTGCATAATCTCATGTTCGCCGCTCAAAGGCTCGAACACATATCCATTCCCGCCCATACGCTCATTAAGCTGTTTTGCCAGCCCGTCGGCCTGAATCTTTTCATCATCGATAACAAAAATATGCTTATACATCGTCCAATCCTATAAAAGGCAGGGTAATCAGGAAACGCTTCGAATATTCCGCCCTGTCTGACGGCACACATTCAACCGTTCCCTTCAACAATTCACAAATATAACGTGCATGGTAAAGTCCGATGCCGCTACCTTCCGTAGTAGAGTATCCATAATCGAAGATTTTGTCGAGACAGATTTGCTCAACAGCTGCGCCCGTATCGTAAACCGAAAAGAAAAGCTCATGGTTTTCCTGATCGATGTCAACCGCAAACAACACCTCGCGCCGCTCGAAATCCCGCAAATGGCGGCAGGCATTAATAATCAGATTACTGAATACCTGAAGCAACGAATGAAAAGGATATTTAGTCCGCAAATCGATGTCTTCCAGCAATTCCTTCGTGAACAAAACCCCGTTTTCCTCCAGCATCGAACGAGTCAAAGCCTCCGTCGCGCCAATCAGGCTGTTGACCTTGAAAATCCCGTCCCGCCCGTGCGGCACAAGCTGCGCAAAATTGCCCATTACCTCCCGAATCATGTCCAACTGTACCCGCAGACTTTCCAAATGCCCCTCAGTAATCTCGTCCGCCCTATAGCTTGTCAAGATGACATCCATGTTTTGAATACAGTTTTTCATATCATGGCCGAGGAAATTAGACAGCGCGGCAATATGCAGATTATGAGATTCCTCTGTTGCCGCCATATTCCGTTGCAGTGTCTCGATGAGAAGCGTATTGCTGTTTACCGTTTTCTGTAAAGCATCCAATTCTTTTATGATTGCCCGCCGCCCGTTGCTCATCTTTTTTACGGGTTTACGGTATTGAGGCAGCGGAAACAAGCCTTTTGAATCCGTCATCACGCTTTCTCCCTAAAAACATCAAACAACCTTTCCAGCTTTTCCAACTGGTTCGTTTCCTCATCTGTAACCTTTCTGTCTGCTTTTGCGACATTGCGCGCATATTCCAGCACCGAATCACGCCAATCGGGGAAACGCTGATTAATAGCACGGATAGCAAAAGAAAAATCCATAGAATCCGGCACGGGCCAAGACTTCATAACGCCAAGCGAATAAGCGAGGAAATCATCGCCCATTTCCGATTTGTCCGTCAGCCATTGCGCGATATACCGCTGTTCAGACGGCGCATATCTCCCGTCGCAGTACGCGATATAAACCAACACATCCACAATCGGCTTCATCTCCCGAATAAAAAAATCCATCTGCCGTTCGGGAGCCTCTTCATACCGTTCCTGCAAACGCCGTCTGAAAAGCGAAGGTTCGACAACTTCGCCGGTTTCCAAATCCACCAGTCCCATAATCGACTGATATTTAAACGTCCTGACCATTTTCCGCTCATGGCAAAACGCCTGCACATAACCGTCTGAAAGATTGGCAACAAACTTGCGGACATCGATAACCCGTCTGCTTCCGATTCCTTCAGCATTGACATATTCAATTTCAAAACTACCGCCGACAGGCAGCAGTACAGGTTTATCTTTCATCGTAAAGCCATTCTTTTTTAACCATGTTATGAAGAGATAATTCAGACGGTGTCAGTTTCTGTTTGCCCGCGTCGTTCCGCCCGTAGACTAATATCGCGCCCGAACAAGCTGCCCAATGGAGGCGGCGTTCAAAATCAAGGTTTCGGGCAGCAGCGAGTGCGGCTTTAAAATCTTTCCGAATCAGACCGCCTAAAAATTCCTGCCCGAATTTGAGCAACAATTTTTCAGGTTTGTCTGCGGCGGTTTGGAATTCGCCTTTATTTTTGTCTGATTCAGCCCCTGCTTCCGCCTCTTCGTCATCTGTTACTGACAAATCAACCCCGTTCAGAGCGAGCGCTGATTTAATAATTTGGTTGTATCTCAAATTCCGCGTCCGCGTTACCGGTTCAATATCGACCAGTGCTAGCAGTGCCAGCACAGCATCGATATTCTCTTGCACGGTCTGCTTCAATTGAATTTGCCGTGAGTGCAGTTCTTGCAAGTCCAATTTCACACCGTCTTGCCTGTCAGCCTGTTGACCACTTTGTTTTCCCATATTGCACTTCCCTAATAAACAAAATCACTAAATATCCAAAAAAACCAACGGCCGCACCTTCCAAAACTTACCGTGAATTGAGCCGATTCACAAAATTCAAATCAAAATCCCGACAAATGCCATGCGCCGCGGACTTTGCCGCAGATGGTTAATTTTTCCAGTCCATCGCCTTCGATGGTTTCCGTTCTGTATAACGGGTTGTCGCTGATGACCAGCAGGCCGCCGCCAACGGAGGCTTGCAGGCGTTTGGCTTTTAGGCCGTCTGCGAAGGACAGGAGGTAAATGCCCTCTCCTTCGAATGAGTGGACGGAGGTATCGACGAAGAGTACGTCGCCGTCCTCGATGGTGCCTTGCATGGAATCGCCGCGTGCCGTGATGACTTGGATACGGGATAGGTTGCCGCCGAGTTTTTCGCGCGCCCATGCTTTATCGACATGGACGAAATCGACCACCTCCACTGCTTCGTTGTTGATGTAGCCGTCTCCAAGCGCGGCAACCACGTCCAACCGCTCAAAACGTATGCGGTCGTCAGCGAGGCTGTCTGAATCTTCAGACAGTACTTTTGTTTGGGAGACTTCCTGATAAGGCAAAGGGAATCCTGAAATTTTAGATATTTTTACCATCGTTTCAAAAGTTGGCTTGTTTCGTCCTTTTTCTATTGCATTAACGCTGGCTTTAGTTGAGAAGCCAAGCTCAAGTGCAAAGTCCTCTTGAGTCATCCCAGCTGCTTTTCTTGCCTCAGTAGCCCATTTTGCCAAATCGTAAGTCATAAAATTCTCCATGTTTTCAGCATTGTAAATTTTAAATAGACAAAAAACGGCTACTAAAAGTTTACTTTTCAGGTTATTTAAAATATACTTTCTCAAAATTAAGGAGATGTTATGAATTACCTAGAAAAAGCAATCAAAGCTGCTGGCGGTCAAGCAGCATTAGCCGAAAAACTTGGAAAAAAACGTTCCACTGTAAATAGTTGGGTAAAGGGTCGCAATAAAATGCCAGCTGAAATTGCAGTTGAAATTGAGAAGCTTGGGTATGGAGTTCGGCGGGAAGATTTAAGACCAGACGTATTTTTATAATTTACTTTTGAAAGACTGAATAATTTCAGACGGCATCAACCCCAACCAAGGAGTAGAAAAATGAAACATGTTGCAAATGTTATGAGAATGAATGATTGGAATACAAATCAGGAAAGCACGGTAGGGCGAATCTTTGTCAAAGGGCGCGGGAAAACCAAAAAGCACCTGATTGTATGGCTGAACGGTAACGAAGAAGTGTTTGGCGGTAACTATTACGACGCATGCGCTTCCGGACTGAGTGCCCATCCGTGGAATTTCATCCGCCCCGTCTAATATTTAACCTGAACGGTGTAACGGAGTGATGACAAAGCGGAAAGACGCTTGACCCGCCGGACAGTCGGCATCAACCCAAAAAGGAAACGTCATGTGTCAAAACTGTATTCACAAAATCGAAGGCAGACTGTCTCTCAAACAACACGTCCACGCCGAACCCTGCCCCAAAACAAGCGCGCCGGAAGAACTAGCCACTGCCGCCGTCGAGGTCAAATTTTTCGGCGAAGAGCTTGACCTGATGGAATCGGCGGCCTGCGCGGCGAATAAGTCATTGAGCGAATTTGCCGCCGAAGCTGCCTTGGAATATGCGGAAATGTATCTGCGTGCCTTTGAAGACGCATCGGCAGACCTGAAACGGAGAAATGAAAATGGCGCAGCGCAACATCAGTAAGGCGGAACACGGAAATATGCGGGTACAGATTACCTGCCCTTGCTGCGGCAGCCGCTGCAAGGTAACGGCGAGTCGGAAGATGACAGACCGCCTCCGTTATAGCTCGATTCAATGCCTGAATGCTTCGTGCGGCTGGTCGGGCGTGGCATCGACGGAAGTCATCAAAACCATTTCCCCGCCCAGCCCGCTGCATCAAAACCCCGCCTTGGTGCCACCGCAGATGACGGCAGACGAAATCATCGAACAACACGGCGGCAGCAGTCAGAGAAATTTGTTGTAAAGGGAAAGAAAAATGAACGGCGAAATCGTCCCGACGTGGAAGTCGGCACCGCAGCGGGTTCGCTTTTTTAGAACCAAAGCCCAAGCCCGCGCCATGTGGAATATCGGCAAAAAGCTGGCAAGCAGTAAAACTGAAAACGCAAAAATCATGAACGGCTTGGAGCGCGACGCGCTCTTGGAACGAAATACAGGCCGTCAGCCGTTGGCGGCTTACAACGATGCCGAAGTCGTCAGAAGTTGGCTGGTTACACCGGAGCAAAGCAAGGCTCTGGAAGATAGCCAGCGGTTGATAAAGGAAATCGCCCGACTGGGCAATATGTTGAATCAGCAAAACGTAGTGTACAGCTTGGGCTTGCCGGTTCTCCAGCTTTCCGAAGCCGCCAGACAGCTTGAAGGCATAGACGAAAAAATAGCCCGCGCGGTATATGCCGGCAGAAAAATGAAAGTAAACCCAGTTTCAGACGACCTTAAGGCTGCCTGAACCCGACCAAACAAGGAAACATCATGAAAATCAAAATCCGCTACATCATCCTCGCCCTGATGCTCGCCGCATCTTATTTTATGCTTGGTTCGACCCACGGAAACATTGCGGAACAGCCGCAAACGCTGCCCGCAACTGACCCAGTCTGCGTTTACGAATCGCCGACATTCGACCATATGGGCGGAGACGCTGAAATCCCGCATGAGGTGGGGCAATGAGTATCTTCGCAGTCATCGGCATTGTTTTTATCGCCGCGCTCGGCGTTTGGCTCTATGTGGACTACAAAATCGAGCAGAAAAAGCTGGACGCGGAAATCGAAGAAAGAATCCAAGATTATTTTAATTATTGAGACATAGGGCGGGCTGAAGCCCGCCACTTACTAGGCAGGACAAATCATGGGCATATCAATTCAAACAGCAAATGCAAAGGCGGCGCAGCAAGACTACGCCGCCGAAGCCTTTTTGCTGCTTCCGCCCGTGTTGCGCGAAGGCTTTGAAAGCCTGAAACCTGCCGAGGCGTCAAAAGCGCGTTCGTTCTTTAACGATTTAATCGTCCGTCAGTTGGACAGCGGCATTCAGCCAGCCGCCGCGCGTGTTCGCGCCGAAGACGGTCTGAAAACCCTGCTCGACAATCTGACCGTTTTGCCGCCCGCCGTCCGTTCGGCAGGTTTAGATGCTTCGGACGACGACATCCGCGGTCTTGCCGATAGCGCAGCCAAGGACATCTATTTTAAAAAACGTATCGGCTGGAGCCTCACCGGTCTGATCCACTATGCCGCCGCCGAATACGGCATCGATACCCAAAAAGTATTCAAGGACAAAATCCCCGAAGCCATCGAAGCCCGCCTGCAAGCCCCTAAATTCTGGCGTCGCCAGCTTCGCCGCATTTTCGCGCGCGCTGCCGAACGCTACCGCCGCGAGGCTGGCTTTGTATCCCGTAAAACGGGGCTTTATGCCTCTGATGAAGCGGTTTTCCGCCGCTTGTCTCAAAAGCGTCGCAATCTTGCCATGTTGCAAACCATGATTGCCATCAATGAGCTGGGGCAAGAATTCACGCTCGAGGCCTTGTCTGAAGTCTCTGTATCTAATCCCGCCCTGCGTCGCGCCGAATTGATGGTGCGTATTCGCGGCTTCGAGGAAATCGCCCGTCTGAAAAACCACGTCGGCGAATTTTTTACGATTACCTGCCCTTCCCGCATGCACCGTATGCACCACTTTGGCAAGCCAAACGAGAAATTCAGCGGCGAAACGCCGACGCAGGCGCAGGAATACTTAAATAAAGTATGGGCGCGTGTCTGTGCGGAATTAGGCCGTCTGAAAATCAAAATCTACGGTTTCCGCGTTGCCGAGCCGCATCATGACGGTACGCCGCACTGGCACGGCCTTGTCTTCATGGAAGAGCAACACCGCCTTACCTTCCGCCGCGTCGTGGCAAAACACGCTTGCCGAGAAAACCGCGAAGAGCTGGGTTTGAAATACTTGGCGACTGCGAAAGAAGCGGACGCGGAAGCCCGCCGAATCCAAGCAAAAATCCGTGCAAAACAAGGCAGCGCGCCTACGCTCGCCGCCATTCGCGCCGGTCTGAAAACCGAGGCGAAATTCTGGGAATCCAAATATTTTAAATTTTGGAAGCAAAGCCCCGCCTCTACCCGCGTTGACTTTGAAGCCATCAACTGGGCGCGCGGCTCGGCTGCCGGTTATATCGCCAAATATATCGCCAAAAACATCGACGGCAAAAGTCAAAGCGGCGAAGGCTTGGGCGTTGACTATGAGTCTGACGCGCTGTTGAGCATGGCAGAAACCGCCGTCCGCGTGGACGCATGGGCAAGTCATCACGGTATCCGCCAGTTCCAGCAAATCGGCGGCTGCCCCGTTACCATTTGGCGCGAGCTGCGCCGAATCAACCCAGACGCTTCAGACGACCTTTTAATGCTTGCCCAACAGGCTGCCGACATGGGCGACTGGATGCGTTTTACCGTCCTTTTGGGTGGCGAGTCCGTATCGCGCAAAAACGTCCGTCTCGGACTGTACCGCGAAGAGGCGAAAGAGCTGAACTGCTACGGTGAAATCCATGCCGACCGCATCATGGGCGTTTACGAAAAAGCCACCGGGCGCGTCGAAATTTCGCGCATCCATTCGTGGGTTTTGAAAAAAAACGGCGGCACTGCCGCCGCTTGGACTTGTGTCAATAACTCTACGAAAATGAAATTCGACCCCGAATCTGCGCAAAATTTAATCAATCGCCCAGCAGCTGCAACCCTGGCCGACCTAGAAAAAACCGAGCCTGTAGAATGGCTTATTTGGAAACACGGATTTTCGGTGCAAACCGCCGTTGATTTAGTTCAGACAGGTTTAAGTCCTGAATTGGCGAAAGAATATAAAAAAGACATGCTCGATTTAGACAATATCGAAGAGCTGAGATACATGAGCCGTGAAACCCGCGAAAAAATCGAAAAAGCGGCGAAAGATAATGCCTTCCATAGCGAATCAGCCAGCAAAAAACAAAGAAACTACCGCGAATACATCCGCAGTATTGAAAAACTACGCCGTCCGCTCGTCAGCGGACTGACTCCGCAAGAACCTATTTTTGACTTCGCCGCCATCAAGGCCGCAAACGAAGCCAATATCCGCGCCAAAACCGTCCGCTACACCAAGCCGCAGTACGACACCGTTGAAAGCGCCATCGAATCTGCCCGCGCCGCCATTAAAGCGTCGCAGGCGATGAATGACAAATTGATTAACCGAAACTGAATGACAAATTGATTAACCGAAACTGACCAACAGGAAAGGAACAAAAATGGGTGAATACATCACGTTGGATGAAGTGAAAAAACTATGGACAATACCGGGCAAAAAGCCGCCGTCCACGACAACCATTTGGGCGCGCCGCCGGGCGGGGCTGATACCGCAGCCGAAGCTGCTAGGGCGGGACAACCTCTATAAGAAGGATGATGTTATCAGAATGAGGGATGAGTACTTCGCCAAATAAAAAAGGCCGTCTGAAAAGTTTCAGACGGCCTTATCCTATTTCTCCACCTTGGCCGTTGCCAAAGTGTACGGCTTAAATTTAAAAACCTCCGCGCCGAATGCGTCGTTTGCTTCGAGAAACGCCGCCTGTATCGGCTCGATTTCATTCGCGGCGAATACTTCCGCCGCCGTCCGGGCATCACCCAAGCCGCCCGCCGCCGTCGGGACGACCCCCATCAATGAAGGAGGCACGCGGTGTATTGTCAGCATATCTTGAGAGGTTACTCCTTTAATATTTAAAAATTCATCCTTGGCGGCGACCTCTGAAATCGGAATCAATTTGATACCTTCAGGTTTACCGTCAGGCGAGCGCAAAAAGACATTGCGGAAATTGCCTTCGCGTTGCGCTTTTTTAAATTGGTCCTTGAGATTATTCCAGTCATCGTTATTCATATTGTTGTCGGTTGCGTACACGATAAAGCCTGCATGGCTGCCGTTGTCGTAGTAGCGCCGTCTGAATGTCGTGGCCGAGTGGTTAAGCTCTGCCGAACTTAAACCCGCTAAATAATCGGGGATGCCGTAAATCTCCTGCACCAAATCCGGTTGCATCAAATGAATAATATCTGATTTCGGGATAAAGTCCGAAGTCTCGAAAACATGGTCGCGCAGGTAGAAATAGCCGTCTTTGTCGTATTTTTTCGAAGAGCGGCGCATATAGACGGACAGTCGGTTTTTAAATCCCAAGACCTTGCCGAATCGGTTGCGCTCCGCCGCCAGATAGCCGTTGCCGGTGACTAGGAAATTAAATGCCAGCTTTTTAAATTCGGCGCGGCTCAAAAGCTTGGTTGGTTCGAATGTGGAAGTTAGGACGTTCAGTTTGCAATGTAGCGCAGACGAATGATGTACACCTACTCGGAGTAAACCAATCAAGTCCTCCTGATTGACGGGCAGTTCATAATAATGGCCGTTGTCGGTACACTCCCACGCCGCACCGAGCCAAGACAAACGCTCGTCGTAGCCCCAACTGAAAATCTCTAAATCTGTACGTGGTTCATTGCCTGTCGAATTTAAATCAGACATAAAAATCCTTTAACTATCAATCTCAAATCGTCCGCTGACAACATTGTCCAACGGCTCTTGATAAAACAACATCATCGCTGCCCAAGCCAAGTCGCCATGACTGGCAGCTTGGCTGCGCGTCGATTCGTAAGTGATGTTCCGTCCGCTGGCGGTAATTGCGCGTCGGACGGACATAAACGCCATCTGCAAATCAATTTTGCCCGCGTCCCACTCGATACGTTTGTTTTTGAGCAGGTTCTGCGTTTTTAAAACCATCATCCCTTTAATGTCGGGCGTGTAGGTCATGCCGATGGCGGGCGGGTAGAATTTTTTAACAAGGTCGTACACCGCCGCGCCGATACCGTTTGCGTCGATGACGATTTTGGTAACGTTGAATTTCTCCGTCATGCCGCGAATGATTTGGGCCTGTGATTCGAAATCCGCCCCGTTAATCATGTGTGTTTCTAAAATTCGGAATGGTTCGCCGTTGCGTTGCGGCGGGACGGCGACCACCAAGCCGGACGCGTCGCCGGTATAGCTCGGGTCGTAGCCTATCCATACGGGGATATTCCCCGCCGGACGCATCATGTCAGGTTTGTACCAAGTCCAATCCCACGATTCGACACCGCAGGCTTGCAGGTCGGCAAAGTGAAACACGCCCTCGCCGTCCGGGACGAATTGACACTCAAAGAGCTGTGCGAACTTGTCGGGCGAGTTGCGCTGGCGCAGATAATCAATATCGAAGAGGTTGCAGCCCGACTCCTGCGCATCATGAATCGTAACGATTTGCCGCCATTGCGCGTCGGCATCCTGACGACCGTTTTTTAAAGCGGCATGACTCAAATCGAGCTTGATATGCTCGCTTCGAGGGCGGCCTTCGTTAAACATCGCGCCCGACCAAAAACAATAAGCGGGGTGGCCTTCGGATGACGGCGTGGAGAAATAGGTCGTCTTCAGGTGCTTTTGACTCGCCATCGGCTCGGCCAGTGTTTGCAACCGCTCGAAATCGGGAATCCAGAAGTATTCGTCGACGTACAAGTTACCGTTGCGACCTTGTGCCGTCCGTGAATTGGTGCCTAAAAAATGCAGTTCCGCGCCATTGTGCAAAGAAATCACATCCCCGCCTTTAAGCTCGACATCGACCATCTTGCAGAGGTTGAGGATGTATTGCTTGAACTGATAGGCCTGTGCGCGGGACGCAGACAGGAAAATGGAGTTGATGCCCGTTTTTAGGCTGGTTAGGAAGGCTTCGCGGGCAAAATAGAAAGTCGCGCCGATTTGGCGGCTTTTTAAGATATTTCGAAAACGGTGCGTCCGATAAATCTCGCCCCAATACCGCTGATAATCGAAACACTGCTCTTCAAAAATCTCAACCATGCGCTGCTGCTGCTCGGGTGCGATATAGTTTTTCGGCGGTTTTTCGACGGAGCGGGTGCGGCTGCGTTCGGTGCGCTCGGTACGTTCACGCGGTGGGCGATCTATGGTCGGCACGCTGTCAAAAGGCGGCTTGTCTGCGCCGTCAAATCGGTTGTTTTTCGGCGTTTCCGATTTTTCAGACGGCCTTTTGCCTTCGCCGCCCATTAATGCGGAAAGTTGGCGCATTTCTTTGTAAACGCCGTCTGATTTGTTCGGCAGGTTGACGAGTTGGATCAGGCGCGCTTCAATAGATGAGGCAACACGCTGCATCGGTGTTCCGCCATCCCAGTTTTCCCGTTGCTTCCAAGAATGTACCGTGGCGGGCTTCAGTCCCAAATGCCGCCCGATGGCGGTAATTTTCCATCCCTGCCAGTAAAGAGACCGCGCAACAAGGCGCGGGTCGATATTTTGGGCAATTTCAATATTCTGACGTTTTTCCATGTCTTCAAAAAATAGCGGCAATACCCGATTTTCGGGCAAAAATGCCAATCCTACCCGTGCCGCATGACTTGAAAAACCCACCTAAAACCCCTGTCGCTTGCCGTCTTTTCCGTAAATGCCAAAATAAAACGGACAAACACCCGAGCGCATACGCATGAATAAATCCGCCAAAAATTCCACCGAAAAATTCAGCGACCGATGGTTCTGCATCGGCAAATCCGGTGCAACTGCCGACGGTCGAACGATCGAATCAGCCGACCTCATCGCCGCCGCAGAAGCTTACGACCCACAAATCTACGGCGCACGCATCAACCTTGAGCATTACCGCCCATATTCTCCCAAAAACGACTATTCAGGCCTGGGGGACGTCCTCGAGCTGAAAGCAGAGACTTCAGACGGTATTACCCGCCTTTACGCTCGCATCGACCCTACTGAAAAAATGTTGGGCTACATCAAAGAGCGCGAAAAAGTCTATACATCCATGGAAATCATGAAGCCATTCGCCGACACCGGCAAAGCTTATCTGGTCGGCCTTGCGATGACGGACAGCCCTGCATCTCTTGGTACGACTATGCTCAAGTTCCGTCAGCTCAATCCGGAAGACACCAACTACACCGCCGCCTACACCGAAATGGAAAGCCTGCCAATGACCCAACCTGCCAACCAACCCCAACACGAGAAAAAAGGCTTTTTTGCCGCCCTCCACGACAAAATGTTCAATAAGAAATCAGATCCCGCCCCTGTCGAAACAGAAAAAAACGACTACACCCAAGCCTTTGCCGACCTGAACAAAGAATTGGAGCAGTCTGCCCAAATTACCCAAAAACTCGCCGATGACTACACTGCCCTGCGCAAAGAATTCGATGCCTTTAAGGCCGCTATTGAATCCGCTCCGATCAATCAGGCAGAGCCGCATACCGGCGCGAATACAACCCCTGCTTCCGAATTTTAAGAAAAGGTAAGCCATGCACCCGTATATCCAGCAATATATCAACGCCGTCGCCAAAGCCAACGGTACAACTGCCGAAGGCGTATCCCGCCATTTCAGTGTAACGCCCGCCGTTTCTCAAAAAATGCGCGAAGCCGTCCGCCTGGAGTCAACATTCCTGCAAAAAATCAACATCATCAGCAAAACCGAAATTGCCGGCTCAATCATTGGTTTATCAACAGGTCTGAATGCCTCGCGAACTGATACTAAAAACGGCGACGGTACTGTACGCCGTCAGCCCAAGCCATATCACAACCTGACTGACCGCCAATATTTGTGTAAAAAAGTAAATTTTGACACTCAAGTCAGCTACGACGATATGGACTCTTGGAGCAGTCAACCTGAATACGTCAAGTTGATCAATAACCAGCTCATCAAATCCAAAGCTTTGAGCCTGATTGCCATCGGTTTCAACGGTACGTCTGCCGCCGCTACATCCGACTTTGCGGCAAATCCTCTCTTGCAGGACGTACAAACCGGCTGGTTGCAGCATATGCGTACCAATGCAGCATCCAACGTCATGGGCAGCGCAACCAATGCCGTCGAAATCGGCGAAGGTAAATCCTATACCTCTCTCGACCATTTGGTTACGGACGTTGCCGAAAGCTTGATTGACGAAGAGTTCCACGACATGCCGGGCATGACCGTTATCTGCAATCAATCTTTGCTGTCTGAAAAATACTTTGCCGTTATCAAAGAAGCAGGCAACAAGGCAAGTGAGCTGCGTCCTGCCGACATCATCATGTCTGAAAAACGCTTGGGCGGTCTGCCGGTCGTAACTGCACCGTATTTCCCCAAAAATACGATTTTGGTTACTCCGCTGAAAAACCTGTCCATCTACTTCCACAAAGGCGGCCATCGCCGCAAGCTGGCGGACGAACCTGAATTCGACCGCATCGCCGACTACCAGTCAGAAAATATCTGCTATGTCGTCGAAGAGTACGGCGCAGCAGCTTTGGTCGAAAACATCAAAATCGTGAAGTAGAAAAAAAGGCCGTCTGAAATTTCAGACGGCCTGATGAAAGGGATCCAATGACTCCAGCCCAGGCACACAAACAACAGGTTTTAGCAGAGAAGGCAGCAAAAAACGGCGAAAACATCCATGTCGCCGAACCCTACCGCCGACTGTTGGCAAGCCTTAACACCGATCGCGCCTTCCTACACCAAATTAAATCCGTATCCGACAAAATCCAAGCCAAAAAAGGAATGGTAGAAAAATATCTTCCATGGCTGGAAGACGTCTATCTCTCCGGTTCGGCCGCTGAAACCGATCCAGTCTTCACTACCGCCCTGCTTTGGTTGATTGACATTGGCGAGCTTGACCAAGCCGTGCCATACATCCTATTTGCCATCGAGCATGACATGAAAGTCAAAGATGACTACCGTCGTGATCTGCCCGACCTCTTAATTGAAGAGCTGGCTGAACAGTATGGATACGGTGCTGACTTGAGTAAAGCCAACCATACTGATCTGCTCACACTCATCAGCACCGTCAACCCAGACACGGGTATGCATACCTTAAATCTGACAGACATCATCCGCGCCAAGTTCTACAAAGCCTCTGGAGAACGTGCGGAAGAAGCCGAAGACCTCGAAAGTGCGGCGAGTTACTACGAAAACGCACTGAAGTATTCTGAAAAAATCGGTGTCAAATCCCGCCTTGCAGCCATCAAAAAACAGCTTAAAGGCTGACCTAGCTCCCCTCGCCGGGCGCAAGCCTGCGGCAAGTCCTCCAGAAATATCATGGACGGCCTTAGCATGCAAAGCCTCTGCGCCTCCTTTCCAAAGCCCGCCTAAATATCGGGCAGGCTTCTTCCGTAAGGAAATGAATCATGACTATTGTTTTCGCCGACACCCCAGATCAAGGGCGGCAAGCATTAGACCAATCTGAAGTTCGCAGTATTCCTTTTTTCCCAATCATCGACCTTGCCAACTTTCGCGAAGTAATGAGGATTGAAGCGAACATTTCAAGCAGCCGTGTTTACCATGCCGTCCTCGAAGCCGTCGCACACGTCAACGGCCAGCTTAAGAAATACCGCATTGCCGCCGTACAGGTTGGCAGAGGCACTCTTGCCGAAACAGGCGATTCAGACGACGTCATTAATGGCGAATCGGTTAAAGCCATCCATTACCGCCGCGCCGTCTATTGCTATGCCAAATCACTTCTGCTGGAAAAATACGCAGATACAGAACCATCGGGAAAAGCGGGCGAGCGTGCCGAAATGAAACAACATCAAGCCGAAGACTTCCGCCGTGAAGCACACTATGCCACCGCGGCAGTCATGGGCGAGCGCCGCTGCGATTCGGAATTAATTTGATGGAATACACGACCCGTGAAGGCGATACCGTCGCCAATATCGCTTGGAACCATTACGGGACGTCCGCAGGCTACACCGAACAAATCCTGACCGCCCCTGAAAATTACGGCTTATCGAAATATCCTGCCCTCCTGCCTGCCGGTTTGACTATCCGACTGCCTCAAGCCAACCACGAAGAAGCACAACAAAAATCCACCCTGAATCTATGGGACTGAAAACGTCATGACCCAAGACAAAACTACCACTGCTGTCAACGCCGCCGTAATTATCATCGGCAGCTACCACGTCCACGCCTCCGTAGCCTTCGGTGCACTCATAGGCGCATCGCTGTTCGTATTAAGCCAAAAGGCAGAGCGACCGATTAATAAGGCATGGCTTTTTGCTGTGTCTTTCATCGGCGGCATTTTCGGTTACGACGGCGCAGAAGGCCTAATCAACTGGCTGCTGCCGGGTGAAACACTGACCATCAATAGCTTTACCGCCGCTGCCATTTTTTCTGCCGGACTGGTTTTAGGTTTACAGCGTGTCATGCGCCTGATTGAAAAAGGCCGTCTGAAAACCCTGGAAGAGGAAAAAGAATCATGAATACAGTCCAATCTGCTGCCGTCATTGCCCTGTCCCTGACCGCGGCCATTCGTATCATCCTTTTTGACACCCGCGGGAAAACACATAAGCCGTTAAGTGCGGCAATCGCCTATTTATCTATCGTATGGTTTTGCAGTCTCGCCCTGGCCGCTGCCTTTTCCATTAAATCACTGACTATATGGTTGCTTATCTTCGGACTGGCCCTGCACACGGGCGCAGTGCTATGGAGTGGCGGCAATATCAGCAAAATCCACCCAAAGAAAACACGACCAAGCACAGAAAATCAAGGTTTTTTGAACCGCGTATCAAAAAAAATACCGCAAGAAAATATTTAAACACACGAATAAAAAAGGAAGAAAGCATGACTGAATTGCCCTGGATGGCAGAAGCCCGCCGACACGTCGGATTGAAAGAAATCGTCGGCGCGAAACATAACCCGATTATCCAATCTTGGCTCAAAGAAATGGGAAACTTTCCCAATGCGGCAAAAGCATGGTATGCGGACGATGAGACACCATGGTGCGGCCTATTTGTTGGTTACTGCCTCGGTAAAAGCGGCCGCGGCGTTATCAAAGATTGGTATCGCGCCAAGGCATGGGCGGAGGCTGGTCTGACTAAGCTGGCTAAACCCGCCTATGGCTGTATCGCCGTGAAATCCCGCAAAGGTGGCGGCCATGTGTTTTTCGTCGGTGGCAAAAACGCTAAAGGGCAAATTATGGGATGGGGCGGTAATCAGGGCAATGCCGTATCAATCGTGCCGTTTAACGGTGCAGACATTGATGGCTACTATTGGCCGTCTAAATTGGTTGATGGTAAGCCGGTTAAATCGTACCCATCCGCAGAACGTTACAACCTGCCTATTGTTACCGGCACTGCGGCAGCAGGCGTAAGCGAAGCCTGAAACGGAGGAATCATATGAAAACAGCTATTGTTGTTGCCGTATCTTATATCCTGACCGTCGCCGTCCTCGGATATAGCTTGATGCACATGCGCAAAAGCAATAAGGCACTGACACAAACAGTCGCCGCGCAGGAAGACGCCATCAAATCAAAAGACGCAACAGTCAAGATTTATAAAGCCCGCGCCCAAAGCTTGCAGGCGCAGGTAGACCAAATGATGAAGGTGCAGGCTGAAAAAAACAGCCAAGTCGAAGCAGCACTGACTAAGCATCATGAATGGTCGTCTGAAAAACTGCCCGAAGATGTAGCCCAAACCATCAATAAAAAATAACAGCGGGGCGCATGATCGCGCCCTTTTAAACATCAAACTATGAAAGATAAAAATGAAACGTCTCTCCGTTCTCGTTGCCGCCGTTGCCCTTGCTGCCTGCGCCCATAATCCGCCGGTATCCGTACAGGCTGCCGAGTCATGCCCGCCGGTGCCGAAATGTGAAGCCTACCCGCCTGAAGAGATTGCAACCAATGCGGACATGGTTCGCGCATTGATTGCCTATCGCTCGGCTTTTGAGCAGTGCCGCCTCTATCGGGACGCTTTGTCAGCCTGCCTAAAAGGGGACGGACACCATGACTGACATCATCGACCAAGCCTGCGACTTAGAGCAAAAAATGCGCGAATACTGGTTATTACGCCACAAAGAACAAGAATCCGCCGCGCCATCCGCCCAAGAGTGCGAAGAGTGCGGCGAAATCATCCCCGAAGCCCGCCGAGAAGCCGTGCCGGGGTGCCGTTTATGTATAGACTGCCAGCGCGAAGAAGAGCAACGGTGGAAATTCAAAAGATAAGAGGCCGTCTAAAATGGAAAAGCCAAAAAGCCTGCGTCTTGCTATCCAGGAAACACTGCCGGAGTTTAAAGCGGCACCTGACCGTCTCCGTATGACGGTTTTGTCTGGACAGATTATTCCGAAACGCAATACATTGAGTTACGAAGCGAAGTACACGCTTAATATTTTTGTTCAGGAGTTCCATCGCGATCCTGCGTATCTCTTTTTGATCGTGAACAAGTGGCTGCAAGAAAATCAGCCGGATATTTTGTGTCCGGGCGCAGACGCATCATCAAGAGCCTTTGTTTTCGAGGCAGAGCCGATAGAGTCAGATGTCTGGGATGTAATGATCGAATTAAAATTGACAGAAACAGTCATTGCAGGTTTGGATGAAAACGGCTTAGTCTCCTACAAAACAAAATCCGAGCCGCCGCGCCCCGTTTTTTAAACAGATAAAGGACGCATAATGCGTCCTTTGCTTCAAGTGCAAGAGGAAATATGGAAGAACTGGAAGCACTCGTTGCCCAAATCGAACATTTAGCGCTAAAGATTCAACCGTCTGCCCGTGCCAAACTTATGCACAATATCGCGACGGAGCTACGCCGCCGCAACCAAAACCGCATTAAAGCCAATATCGAGCCTGACGGAAATCCTATGGTCAAACGCAAACGCCAAGGTGACCGTTTTGCTTTCCGAAACCTACGGGATGGAGAGGAACTACACCGCCGCCCGTTTCGTTTTTTTGGAGAACTATACGGAGATAGAGATATGGACCCTATTGCATATAGTCGTACAGAAAACGGAAATGAATTGGTACGGTTCGAGGGCGACCGCGAGCTGTACGGATTTCGGCGCGAATATTTGTACCTGAAAACGCCGACAATATCCCGTATGGTAATGTTTCGCCGTATCGGAGCCGCCCGTTGGTTGCGTCAAAAAGCAGACGAGAATCATGCAAAAATCGGATGGTTTGGCGGTAAAGTCGCACAAATTGCAACAGAACACGAAGACGGTAGCACGGCAAAAAACCTGCCATCCCGCCTGCTATTGGGCTTACCGAAAGAAGACTTGGAGTACATTACAGACCAAATACTAAACGCCATAAAAATGGAGTAAAAAAGGCCGTCTGATTTATTCGGACGGCTTTATTATTATATTTTACAAGTAGCGCATAAATCAGCATAAAAATGTTAAATCTTGCATAAAAACGCATAAAAAACCAATGTTCGAAAATCGCCGAAAACCCTATGAAATATAAGGATTGCAGTAGGAGTCGCCGCTGCATAAAAAAACGCACCCCCACAGGCTCCGAGCGAGGGAGCGGGAGCGCGCGCTACCTGCTGTCAGTGTAGAACAGAGAGACCTTCCTAAATTCAGTAAGGCTGGTTTAATCCATATCGTGGGAAATAAGATTTTATGTGTTACCTTATGTGTTACTTATACTTTTCAAAAAAATAATCATCAATAAATCATATAGGTA